>JANTGB010000262.1 GCA_024763115.1 Desulfobulbaceae bacterium
TGCTTCGAAGTCCCAAACGAACGAATCTAAGGCACTGGTAAACACTTACAGGACTGAAGGTTATCGTAAATTTTGTGCCCTGGTGAACGGTTACGTATGACTAATACGCTGCGCCGACCTGATCACAAAAATCTCCCGGAGTCTCCCGCTGGTCGCTTACCTGCACTCTGTGAGCAGTTACAATTACAGGGGTTAGCGAAGTTAGGGCGCTTACCCCATGAGTAGTTACTAATTACCTTTGTCACACTGGTGTGAGTTATGAAAAAAGATCTTTTTGACCATAAGGCCTTTGATGAAATCAACGTTACCCCGCTCCTTGATCTGGCCTGGACCCTGCTGGTGGTCTTCATCATTTCAGTTACAGCGGCAGTTCAGGGAATCAAGGTCAACCTGCCCAAGGCCGGCGCTGCCCCAAGTCTGGCAAAGCCCAAGACCAAGGCCATTACCATCCATTCCAGTGGCCGGCTTTATCTGGACGCGTATCCGGTAACTGTTTCCGAAATGGAAAATATGCTGCGCCGGTACAAGGCCGCCGACCCTGATTTTCCCGTGGTTATAAAGGGTGATCAGGAGGTGTATTACCGGCAGGTTATTGAGGTGCTGGATGTTCTGAAGCGTCTGGAAATAACCCAGATGGGTCTGGTGACCCAGAAGCTGGTCAAATGAGTTTTGAGCGGAAAACATGAAGCAACCCGGAAAGATTGATAAAAAAATTTTCTCCATTGTCGGAGCCGTCCTGCTGGTTCTGCTGGTTGCCGGATTCGCCATTGTCAGGCTTGCCCTGCAGGACGACCCCGGCAAGCGGAAACGGCAGATCCAGCTGGTGACCCTTGTCGCCCCGCCACCGCCACCGCCGCCGAAGATTGAGGAGCCGCCCCCGGAACCTGAGGAAGAGGAAATTATTGAAGAACCGGAAGATCAGCCCCAGGAAGAGGCGACTGACGATAGCGCCGACGAGCCGCCTCCGGGCCCTGATCTGGGAGTTGACGCCGAGGGCGGGGCAGGGAGTGACAGCTTCGGACTGGTGGGCAAAAAGGGAGGTCGTTCATTGATAGGCGGCAATGGTTCCCTGCTTAACAGGTTTGGCTGGTACACCCGGATAGTCCAGGAGGAGCTGCAGGAAAAGATTAGGAAATATATGCGGGAAAACGGCGGTATACCGGCTGACAAGGTCAAGGCCATAGTTGTTATCTCCGTTGACGGTGAAGGTAGGATTTCCCGGTTTACCGTTACTAACAAGGTTAACAATGCTGCTTTAAATCAAGCCTTGAAACATGTATTGCCGGATACCTGGTTGAGTGAGCCGCCACCGGTGGATATGCCGAGAAAGATAAAATTAAAAATTTCCTTTAAAGGTTAAACATGAACAAGAAAACACTTCTGGCAGGCTGCCTTATTCTGGGCCTCTGCACTTTTAATACTGTTGCGGTACAGGCGGCGCATGACGCCAAAAACTTTGACTCAATCGAGGCGCTTATCGGAATCCTCAAGGATAAGGGCATTGTGAATGAAGACGAAGCAGAGGAATTTATTTCCCGACATCATCATAAAAGAATCATAGCCCTGGAAGCGCCGGCCAAAACGGAAAGAACAATCACTATAGTATCCCCGGACAAAGAACAGCGTTACATTGACGAAATAACCAGGAATGTGGCGATCAGGATTGGGGACAAGGTCGAGAAACAGGTTGACGAGCGCCTGGCCCGTCAGCTCGAAGAGGCCGAATATGAACGGCAGGTGGGCAGCGCTGGTGGCTGGGCCCAGAGGATTCGTTTTGGCGGAGATATGCGCCTGCGTTATCAGGGCGACTACTTTGACGCGGAAAACGCCCGTTTTGTCGATCCCTCGGATCCGACCAGTATAATAGACCAGGAGGATCGCCACCGGGGACGCATACGGGTCAGGGTTTCGGCCAGGGCCAAAATAAGCGAATCACTAGAGGCAACTGTTAGAATTGCTACGGGCAATGAAGACGATCCGGTTTCAACCAATGATACCTTTGGTGACTATTTTAACAAGGATTCCGTGGTTTTTGATCAGATTTATCTGAAATGGCACCCTTTTGATGGGTTAACCGCCTGGGGCGGCAGAATACCAAATCCTTTCACGAACACGGCCCTGCTGTGGGACAGTGACCTTAATTTCGAGGGACTGGCCGCCACTTATGAGCCCGAGATTTTCAACTGGCTGACTGGTTTTGTTACTGCCGGTGGATTTATGGTTGATGAATTCAGCGAGACCGCAAAGGACAAGTATCTCTGGGGCGGGCAGGGTGGTTTTACTTTCAAGCCCTTTGACAAGGTCCAATTAAAGCTTGGCGGGGGCTATTACAAGTATGAAAATCTGCAGGGAGAGTATGATCCCCTGTCAGGGGCGCCAAACACGGGTTTTACGGCTCCCCGGTATATGCAGAAAGGCAATACTGTTTTTTATATCGATCCTTCAGAGGAGACAGTAGGGCTGGCAGCTGAATATGAAGAGGTGACGGCTACCGGCAGGCTGGAGTTATCCTTTTTTGATCCGGTATTTATCACGTTTACCGGTGAATATGTTGAAAATATAGGCTACGACATAGATGATGTGGCCCAGAGGTTAAACCGTGATCCGGCTGAAATAGACGAAGAGACCACAGGATACTTTATCGGTCTGCGGGTGGGGCATAAAAAAATGAAGGAATTTGCCGACTGGAGTTTTTTTGCCGGTTACCGCTACCTTGAGGCGGACGCCGTCCTTGACGCTTTTACCGACTCGGATTTTCATCTGGGCGGCACTAACGCCCAGGGCTGGGTTCTGGGCGGCGAGTTTGCCTTGTGGCGCGATGTATGGTTGAAGACACGCTGGATAAGTACCGACGAGATCAGCGGCCCTCCTTTTGCTATAGATACCCTGCAGGTGGATCTTAACGTTAAATATTGACCATCCCTCGGTCAGGTCATAAAACAGCTTGGAACCGCAGGTCAGGTTAAGCGTAATGGTATTTGTCAGGGATGCCCGGGCTATACTATACCGTGATTGTCGGCTTTTAGTTCCTCAAGCCGGCCTGCAACTGATCGCGGAAATCTCCCGGAGTCTCCTGCTGGTCGCTTATCCGCCCCCTGTAAATAACAGCGAAGCGGTGTCATACAGTTACGGTGGTCGGCAAAGTTAGAACGCTTGCCCCGTGAATAGTTACAAATATTGAATTTATTACGGGTAAAGTATGAGTTGGAAAAATTTGATTGTTGCCCTGCTTGTTATAGTTCTGCTTGGAGCAGGCGGCGGGCTGGGCTATAAGACATATAAATTAACGAATGAACGGGATTGTCTGCTGGAGGAAGTTGCCGGACTGGAGAGAAAGAATTCTCTGCTGGCCGGGAAAAACGCCCGGGAAAGGGCCAGGGTCAGCCGTTGTGCTGCGGCCAGAGCCCGGGTGGAGAGCAGGTTACGTGAGGCTGAAGACAGGATTGTCGCTCTGGAAAAGAAAAACGAGACAACGATTCGGCTCAGTCAGGAGTTGAAAATTGTCAAGGGAAAACTTGAGAAGGAAATAAACAGGTACAGGCAACTTCTGACCCGGAACCGGAAGGCGGAGCAGAGCCGGGATAAATTTGCCTCTGAGCTGAAAGACCTGAAACAACTGCACAGAGAGAAAATGGCCGAGTACGAGGCTAAGGTAAATGATCTCTCCGCCCGCTTAAACAGCAGCAACCGTCGGCTTGCCCGCTGCCGGGAGCATAACGCCCGGCTCTGCGTTATCGGTGATAACCTGGCGGTAATGATTCAGGAAAAGGGCGGCGGTTTAATCAGGGAGCCGATTTTTCAGGCAGGCAGGATTGAAATTGAAAAAATGGCCCAGGAATATCTGGAGGAAATCGATAAACTGAAAGAAAAAAGATAACTGTTAATATTTTGTAACTACTCATGGGGTAAGCGCTATAACTTCGCTAACCCCTGTAATTGTAACTGGTTACAGGGTGCCGTAGATTTTCGTGATCAGGTCGGCG
>JANTGB010000263.1 GCA_024763115.1 Desulfobulbaceae bacterium
GGTCGCTTACCTGGAGTCTCCCGCTGGTCGCTTACCTGGAGTCTCCCGCTGGTCGCTTACCTGGAGTCTCCCGCTGGTCGCTTACCTGGAGTCTCCCCCCGGTCGCTTACCTGCACCCTGTAACCAGTTACAATTGCAGGGGTTAGTGAAGTTAAGACGCTTACCCCATGAGTAGTTACAACAAAAGAAAAAAACTGAACTGCCCGGTGGTAACGACCTAAAGGAAATAAAGTAGAACGTCAGGGCCGTACAGCCCTGACATAGCCGGTTTCGGTTTCCTCCAGCTCATAGCGCAGGCCGCAGGTATAATCCGGGGAAACCCAGCGTCCAGCCTTGATATTACCGTCCTCGGTCGTAAACCAGTAGGCTGATTTATCCTGGATTCGACAATCGCCTGTTTTGTTCAACATGCAGGTGGCGTTTAAAGAAGAAAATTCCTGCAGGGTGGGCAGTCGCCAGCCCTGATACCCTCCTTGGTCCAGGCCGGCGGCATAGTGAGCCGCCCCGGCGGAATCCGTTATCTTTCTGCTCCGTTTTTCCAGCCACATAAGGCCGGTAATCTCATCCCGGCAAATGCCGTCGGCAAGTTTGAGCAAATGGGGCTGGGCCGCGCCCACCACCTGGCCGTCCACTCCGGTTTCAGCGCAGCCCGCCAGGCCAAGAGCAAGACAACAGAGAGCAAAACTTATCAATTTCATTATAATTTCGGCTTTTGCCCTTTTACCTCAAGAGCCGACTCCAGGTTAAAGGCTGCTTTCAGCAGTTTTTCTTCGTTAAAATGACCGGCCTGAATCTGCAGGCCAATGGGCATACCGGCAGAACTGAAACCGCAGGGCACGGAAAGAGCCGGAATACCAGCCAGGTTGGCCGGAATGGTCAGGGCATCGGCAAGATACATGCTTAACGGGTCATCCGTTTTTTCGCCGAGCCGCCAGGCCGGCATAGGACTTACCGGCGAAACCAGAATATCACATTGACTGAATACCTTTTGGTAATCTTCAACAATAAGAGTCCGTACCTGGGAGGCTTTTTTATAATAGGCATCATAATAGCCGGAGGAAAGGGCATAGGTACCGATCATAATCCGCCGTTTTACCTCGTCGCCAAATCCCTGCGACCGGGTTTTTTCATACATTTCCAGCAGGGAATCAGCCTCTTTGTCACGGTAACCAAATCTTACCCCGTCATAGCGGGACAGGTTGGAACCGGCCTCAGCCGGAGCAATAATATAATAGGCGGCTACCCCGTAGTCGGTATGAGGCAGGGAGACTTCAACGGTTTCGGCTCCGGCCCCCCGCAGTTCTGCAATTCCAGTCAAAATTGCCTCGTTAACCTCCGGATCCAGACCCTCGGCAAAATATTCCCGGGGAATACCGATTTTCAGCCCGTCAAGGCCGGGCTCAAGGGCTGAGAGATAATCAGGAACCGGTTGCGCAACCGAGGTTGAGTCTTGCCGGTCATAACCGCTGATTACCTTTAACAGCAGGGCGCAGTCTCTTACATCTTTGGTTAACGGCCCGATTTGATCAAGAGATGAGGCATAGGCCAGGAGGCCGAAACGGGAGACCCGGCCATAGGTTGGTTTTAAACCGACCACTGAACAATGGGAACCGGGCTGGCGAATGGAACCGCCGGTATCGGAACCAAGCGAGGCAATACATTCATCCGCCGCCACTGCTGCTGCTGAGCCGCCGCTGGAGCCGCCGCAGATATAATCAAGATTCCAGGGGTTGTGGGGCACGCCATAGGCGCAGTTCTCATTGGATGAGCCCATGGCGAATTCATCCATGCTCACCTTGCCGCAAATAACCGCCCCGGCCTCCCGCAGTTTTTCAATAACCGTGGCATCATAAGGGGGAATAAAAGATTCCAGAATTTTTGATCCGGCTGTGGTGCGAAGTCCCCTGGTACACATGACATCCTTGATTGCCAGGGGAATACCGCATAAAGGGCCGCCCTTTTTCTGCTCGAGCAGTTTGTCGGCCGCAGCCGCCTGGACAAGAGCCTCGTCCTTGTTCAGGGTGATATAGGCATTTACCTGATCATCAACCTCGGCAATACGGGCAAAAACCGCCTCGGTCAGTTCAACCGCGCTGATCTCGCGGGCAGCCAGTTTGTCCTGTAATTCATGTATAGTGTATTGATTAAATTTCATTTCAAATTACCTTGGGCACGACAAATGCCTCGCCGTTCTGCTCCGGGCCGTTTGCCAGGGCCTCCTGCTGCGATAATGACGGACGTGTTTCATCGTCCCGAAAAGCGTTTTCCATTTCCACGGCATGGGTCGTGGGCTTTATGCCGTCGGTCTCCAGTTCATTTAATTTGTCAATATAACCAAGAATACGATCCAGCTGTTCGGTTATGCTTTCCAGCTCTTTCTCCAGCACATCAAGCCGGGCCAGTCGGGCCACCTGCCTGACTTCATCAGCGGTAATGCTCATATTAAATTCCTCATTTTATTATTTCTCTTAAGGGTTCATGGGCCGATGATTCTACTCGCCGAAACCATGAAGGTCAACATTTCCCGGCCCTTTTTCAAATATTCCAGAAGGAGCCGAGTTCATTTCTGACCTGCTGCAGAACCATCAGGGGCGCGTCGCCGGCAGCCAGCTGGTCATAAACCTCTTTTTGGGGATAATCCCCGCCCTGCAGTACCGTGAGCACGGCCAGCACCCCGTTAAGCTGGGCCTTAAGATTATAGCCGCCTTCCAGGGTGAAGAGCAGCCGGCCTTCACAGAGTTCGGCAGCCAGTCCGCACAGTACCCGGGCCAGATAGGCAAAACCCTCACTGGTAACCTGCATGGCGCCCAATGGGTCGCCCATGGCAATATCAAATCCGGCGGAAACCAGGATAAGTTCCGGCTGATATTGGCGGGCCACCGGCACGAGAATTTCATTAAAAATCCGGGCATACTGGGCATCGCCCAGGCCGCCGGACAGGGGAACATTAACGGTATAGCCCTGCCCGTCACCACGACCAAGCTCACTGACCGCGCCGCTCCCCGGATAATAGGGATATTGATGGGTGGAAAAATAAAGAACCTTATCCGTGTCGTAAAAACTATGCTGGGTGCCGTTGCCGTGATGGA
The DNA here is from genome assembly GCA_024763115.1 of Desulfobulbaceae bacterium. Classification (GTDB taxonomy): domain Bacteria; phylum Desulfobacterota; class Desulfobulbia; order Desulfobulbales; family SURF-16; genus JANTFJ01. The sequence continues at coordinate 3,090 of JANTGB010000263.1, forward strand.
GATCCCAGTCAACAATCAGCACCCGTTTCAAGCCCATTTTTTCAATAGCGTAATGGGCCCCGATGGCTATATTGTTAAAAAGGCAGAAGCCCATGGCCCGGTCTTTTTCAGCATGATGGCCCGGCGGACGCACCAGGGCAAAACCATTATCAATTTCATTGGCCAGCAGCAGCTTAACTCCATCGGTCAAGGCCCCGACCGCCAGACAGGCGGCATCGTACGAGCGGGGCGAGGTGCTGGTATCACCGTCAAGAGCGGCAAAGGCCTGGTCGGCTGTGGCGGCAACCTGATCAATCAGGGTCTCGGTATGATTCAAGGCAATGATTTCCCTGGGAGCTGGAGAAAATTGTGGAAAAACAAACTGTTTACGCACTTCCGGCTTTTCCAGCATATCATAGATAACCCGCAACCGATCCGGTGATTCAACATGACCATATCCCGGATTATGTTCAAGAAAAAGTTTGTCCTGCAAAATGGCTGTTTTTGTCATATTTCCTGTTCTCTTTTTGAAATTAGAAATAAAAATAATTGCCGGAAAAATATTTCTTTTTCGGCAATGAAATATTATAAACAATCCTATAATCGTCATTTGCGGTTATAGATGTATCTGCTATGCAAAATTTCATGTTAGTTTTTCTTTTGGTCAGCTAAATGAGACACTCCACACTGAACAGGCCTGTTTTGCCATCCGGTTTTGTCGTGAACGAATAGTATCAGGTGTCCATTCATTGAAATTTTTGCTGATTCCCAAGGTGGTTACGAATTCGCTTTGCGAATATATTATTCTTTTTTCCAGGGTAACTGCTCACAGGGCACCGCATATTTCCGCGATCAGTCCGGCTTACGTATGACTAATACGCTGCGCCGACCTGATCACGAAAATCTACGGC
>JANTGB010000264.1 GCA_024763115.1 Desulfobulbaceae bacterium
CGCCTGCGGTTGCATGCAATTAGATCACTTCTCTAAATGTCCATATTACACCTTATCTCTACTAATTTATTTTTGAGTGAGCCCTTAGTTGTTTTAAATTTGAGTTCTGACTTCAGTGGTTATTTCATACCGGCGCCGGGCAGGACTGCTTATATAACCCTTCAACCGGAGTAACTACTCATGGGATAAGCAACTAATGATTGCAAATCTCAGTATTTGTAACTGGTTACAGGGTGCTGGTAAGCGACCAGAGGGAGACTCCAGGTAAGCAACCAAAGGGAGACTCCGTTAGATTTTCGTGATCAGACCGGCGCAGCATACTGATGCTATGTAAGACAGGATGATCGCGAAAAGAGGTAAGCCTAGACTCCGTTCGGTGCCCTGTGAGCAGTTACAATTATTTTAACACAGGCTGAGGGGTAGCTGTGGTAGCTGCCGGTAAAACAGGATAAACAACTTCCGGCTGCACCCCGGTTGTTGTCATCAGGAAAGAATAAATATCGTCAATCTCACTTTTGTTTAATGAAATTCCCAACTGGGCTGACCCCATAATTTCCACGGCATTATGTAATGACCATACCTTGCCGGAATGAAAATATGGTTGAGTAAGTTCAATATTTCTTAATGAGGGCGCCTTAAATACATATTCATCATCCGTTGAATGAGTAACATTGAAGCGGCCCTTGTCTTTTCCTGTTATTGCAGTTTTTGGCCGTTCGACAACGCCAAAGGCAAAATAATCTTCACCACCCATATTTACGCCACCATGGCAGTCAGCACAGCCCTTTTCCATAAAAATGGTCAGCCCTTTTAGTTCTTTACTGGAAAGGGCGGATTTTTCACCCCTGAGAAATTTGTCAAAACCAGAGTCCGGCGTAGTCAGGGTAGCTTCAAAAACTTCAATGGCGGCGGCCATGTTATCAAAGGTTACCGGAGACTTATCATCAGGAAAAGCTTTTTTAAACATTTCAACATACTCGGGCATGCTGTTTATTGTTTTTATTGCCCCTTCCGGGGTATTATTCATTTCAACAGAGGCTTGCACCGGCCCCTTTGCCTGTTCCTGTAAATCCTTGGCCCGGCCGTCCCAGAACTGAGCCAGGTTAAATACGGCATTCAATACAGTGGGAGAATTACGCGGTCCCTGCTGCCAGCCATGACCGGTCGAGGTTTCCTGAAAATCATCTCCTCCCATACCTACGTTATGGCAGGTGTTACAGCTGATCAGCCCGCTCTTGGAGAGACGCGGATCAAAAAAAAGCGCTTTACCGAGTTCAATCTTGTCATTGGTGACGGGATTATCGGAAATTTCAGGAATACCATAGGGAACCGGTTTAAACATCTCTTTTGCCTGCTGCATAACATTGGCCGCAGAAACATTGGTTGTAATTCCCAGCATCAGCATACCTGTTAAAATTGTTTTTTTCATTTTTCCCTCCTTTTTATTGGTTGTTGAAATAATAAAAATTAATTATTTGTTAGTCATGATAATTATTATCATCTGTATTCTGGTTTGTCAATAATTTTAAATTAATAGATCAATTAAATAAAAAGTTTATAACTGGTCAGCTGCACGTTGTCTGGACGCGATAAGTCTGTCTTACATAGCATTATTAGTAAGCGTTCACCAGCACCTCACGGAGTCTACGCTTACCTCTTTGCCCATTTCGGAGTCTACGCTTACCTGACTGCTTGAATAGCACCAGTATGCTGTGCAGGCACAGGTAAGCGAAGAATGAGACTCCGAATGAACAAATCTAAGGCACTGGAAAACGCTTAGAGACTTAAATATTGCAAAGATTTATTCCCTGGTGAACGATTACCATTATTATGCTGTGCCGGCCTTATACCGCACAGCTAAAGCACACGGATTCTCACTTTGTTCGCACCTCTGAACAGTTACGTTTTAAATTGTCGGCGTTAATTCAAACTGTTTAGGGGGTCTGCTATCAGCGAAAATAATTTCATTATACCTTATCTCTCCTGATTTATTTTTGATTGAGCCCTAGTTTGGGAAAAAATTGTATTTCCGGAATTTTAATATTAAAGTAACTCATCAGAAAGCATCTGTTATCTGATTGCTATTTTAATTAACAGGTCAGGGTAGCTGCTCACAGGGCGCCGAACAGAGTCTACGCTTACCTCTTTCCACGATCAGCCCGGCTTACGAATGACTAATAAGCTACGCCGGGCTGATCACGAAAATCTCCCGGAGTCTCCCGATGGTCGCTTACCCGCACCCTGTAAGCAGTTACAATTACAGAGGCTGGGAGGTTGTCCGAGAATAGGCATTTTGCATAAATAAGCGCAGTCATATAGTTGATATCTCGGAGTATCGTGCCTCGCTTTCCGGCGAAGTTAGGACGATTACCCCGTGAGTAGTTACAGTTTAGGTATAATTTCAGCTTTTGTCTATTGCCTGGTTAAAAAATATGAGTAAAAATAAAAAAAAGAAAAGTGCCTTTGTCTGTACGGAATGCGGGGCTGATTTTCAGCGGTGGCAGGGCCAGTGCAGCGCCTGTAGAGAATGGAATACAGTCAAGGAAATAAAACTGGGGCATAGCAGGGGTAACGGCAAGTCAGGTTATAGCGGGAGCAGGTCGAATGTGCAATTGCTCTCCGAGGTTGATCTCAGCCGAACTGAACGGATTTCCACAGGAATTGCCGAGTTTGACCGGGTGCTGGGGGGCGGGATTGTCAGGGGAAGTGTTGTCCTCATCGGCGGAGCACCCGGAGCCGGAAAAAGCACTATCCTGCTTCAGGCCCTGGCTCATGCGGCCGGGCGTAATATTCCCGTACTTTATGTCTCGGGCGAAGAATCACCCCGCCAGATTGCCGAAAGGGCCCGTCGTCTGCAACTTCCCGCTCACAATATTAAAATTATGGCGGAAACATCAGTCGAGACAATATGTGATATTCTTGATCAGGAAGAACCGAAAATTGTGGTTATGGACTCAATTCAGGTTGTCCACTGTCAGTCTTCGGAATCAGCTCCAGGATCAATTTCCCAGGTAAGAGAATCAGCCTCTCAGTTTACTCAATACGCCAAAAGCAGCAATATTGCCATTTTTATGGTTGGCCATGTTACCAAGGATCAGTCGTTGGCCGGCCCCATGACACTAAGTCATATTGTTGATGCCCAGGTGGTGCTTTCCGCCACGGATGATGCCAGGTTTCGCATTCTCCGGGCTGATAAAAATCGTTTCGGCAGCGTGGGCGAGCTGGGTTTTTTCGCTATGACCAGTACCGGGCTCAAAGAGGTAAAAAATCCATCTGCCATGTTTTTGTCCAGAACCGGAGAACCATCTTCCGGCAGCGTGGTTACGGTTATCTGGGAGGGAACCAGGCCCCTGCTCGTGGAAATTCAAGCCCTGGTTACTGAAAGCCAGTCTGGAAATCCCCGGCGGCTGGCTGTGGGGCTTGATCAAAATAGAATTGCCATGCTGCTGGCCGTGCTTGCCAAACATGGTCGAATTTTTACCGGCGGAGATGAAGTTTACGTCAATGTGGTAGGCGGTATAAAAATATTTGAAACCGCCTCTGATCTTGCTGTGCTGATAAGTATTGTTTCCAGTCTGCGGGATAAGATTGTGGCCCATGATTCTTTATATTTCGGTGAAATCGGCCTTAATGGTGAAATACGACCGGTGGCCAACGGCGAGGCCAGATTGCGGGAAGCAGCAAAACACGGCTTCAAAAGGGCGATAATTCCCGGAGCTAATGTTCCGCAGCAAAAAATAAAAAATCTCGAAATAACAGCGGTTTCTTCTCTTGGCCAGGCGCTTGAGACTTTGGAGGTTTAGGCGCTCAGGCCCCTAAATTGTAACTGTTCACCAGGGCACCAAATTTACGATAACCTTCAGTCCTGTAAGTGTTTACCAGTGCCTTAGATTCGTTCGTTTGGGACTTCGAAGCATACTTGTGC
>JANTGB010000265.1 GCA_024763115.1 Desulfobulbaceae bacterium
ACCGGCAACAAGATTTTTGAATTAATTCAACGGATGAATGAAGACTTTAATCTTTCAACTGTCATGGTAACTCACAACTACCAGCTTGCCGGGCAGATGAATCGTTGTTTTACCCTGGAGAACGGCAGGCTGGTTGCAGAGGATATTCGACAGTCAGGTGAAAAATTTCATTAATGGCGAAATCACCATGCGTTTCAAGGCCATTGCCGGCAGAATTGACCAGGGCGCGGTAAGCGAAGACTCCGAATATGCGGTGCCCGGTGAGCAATTACAGCAAATCAACACTAAGCCGACATCTGCCGCTTACTCTCCAGCTCGTCCCAGCGCTCGTAAAGTCTGTCTGATTTCTCCTGATATTCCTGGAGCCGGGCGCACCACAAAGCCAGGGTACTGGGATCATTCATTACTTCCGGCACAGCCAGCTGTTCGCGGCATTCATCAAGTTCCTCTTCAAGCCCCAGAATATTCTCTTCCATTTTTTCCAGCTCCAGTTTTTCCTTAAAAGTCAGTTTTCCGGGGCCGGCTGGTTTGGGCTTGATTTTTTTTCTGTTCTTTTTGCGAAATTTATTTTCAGGTTTCAGAGCTTTTAGCCACTGGTTGTAATCCGCATAATGAGCAACCATGCCCTGCCCGGAAAAACCGATAATTTTACTGGTAATATTATCAATAAAAGTTCGGTCATGACTGACCAGGACAATAGCACCGGGAAAATCCAACAAACTTTCTTCAAGCACTTCAATGGCACTTATATCAAGATCGTTTGTCGGCTCATCAAGCAGGAGAATATCGGCAGGCCGGCACATGAGGTTGGCAATCAGGATCCGGGCCTGCTCACCGCCGGAAAGACGGGAAACAGGCATATCAAGCTGATCCGGCTGAAAGAGAAAGCGTTTAGCCCAACTCACCACATGCAGGGGTCGGCCCTGATAATTGATACTGTCACCATCAGGGGCCAGGGCATGACGCAGAGTCTGATTCTGCTCAAGCTCCTGTCTTTTCTGGTCGAACAAAACCACTCTGACCCCATCAGACCGGTTTACCTCCCCCTTATCCGGCAGCAGATCACCATGGATAATGCGCATCAGGGTTGATTTGCCGCAGCCGTTAGCGCCCACCAAGCCAAGGCTCGATCCCGGTCCCAGCTGCAGAGACAGATCGGAAAACAACTTCTTTTCACCCATTTTTTTGCTTATCTCACTGAGGGTAAGCAATTTTTTGGTTTTGCGACCGGTGCCGACAAAATTTATTCCCACCTTCCGACGAACCCGATTTCGCTCCCTGACTTGAGACAGATCATCCTGAAGCTGCCAGGCTTTGTCTATCCGATAACGAGCCTTGGTGGCTCTGGCCTTGGGGCCGCGCCGCAGCCATTCCACCTCACGCCGCACCTTGTTGGCCAGAGAGGATTCAAGATTTTCCTGTTGTTCCAGAAATAATGCCCGTTGATCAAGAAAGACGCTGTAATTATCATTGACGCTAAAAAAACCCTGGGGATAGCAGCGATTTAACTCAACAGTCCGATTAGTGGTATTATTAAGAAAAGCCCGATCATGACTGACCAGGACAAAGGCAAATGGGGCGGAGCAAAGAACCCTCTCTAACCAGATAATACCGTTTATGTCAAGATGGTTGGTAGGTTCGTCAAGAAAAAGAAGATCAGGCTCCCGGGCCAGGGCTCCGGCAATAGCCAGTTTCTTCAACCAGCCCCCGGAAAGCTCGGCAACAGGTTGAGCGGGATTTAAAAAACCTGATTGGCTCAAAACCCTTTGGGCCTGATTCAATCGTCTTGCTTCGTCGGGTTCATCCGCAAGAACGGAAATAATAATTTCTTCAACACTCTTATCCGGAGAAAAACTATCCTCCTGCTCAAGATAAACAACTTTCAGCTGTTTTTGTTGAAAAATTTCACCTTGGTCAAAATCCTCAATTCCGGCCAGAATTTTCAACAGAGTTGATTTGCCGGAACCATTGGGGCCGATCAGGCCAACCCGGTCTCCGGCAAAAAAACCAAGGGAAATATCGAAAAAAAGAGTTTGAGCGCCAAAAGATTTATGAAGATTCCGGCAATTAAGTAAAGGCGGCATAAATTATTAAGGTCGATTAACAGGCGGTAACAGCAGCAAATATCTCATCATCTTCCGGAAAACGGCGACTCTCGGCCTTGGAAAAAATTTTCTTGCCGTCAACCTCAATTTCATAAACGCCGCCTGAACTTTTGACAAGTTCAACCTCTGCCGCAAATTTTTTCTCTAATTTTTCTCCCAGACTGGAAGCTCTCGGCAGATAATTTCACTTGCCGCAATAGGTAATTGAAATTTTCATCTTTCTACTCCTCTTTTGCTACTCCTCTTTTGCTTACAACCTGTAAACTCAGCAACTACTCACAGGGTAAGTAAGTGTTCACCAGCACCTCATCTTCGCCCGTTTGGGCCTTCTCGAATAGCACAAGTATGCTTTGAAGTCCCAAACGAACGAATCTAAGGCACTGGTAACCACTTACAGGACTGAAGGTTATCGTAAATTTGGTGCCCTGGTGAACGGTTACCAGGGTAAGGGTCTTAATTGGGCTAATCACCGTAATTGCAAATGCTTACAGAGTGCGGGTAAGCAGTTATCTATAAACAAAAAACGCCATTAACTTCTAACCAATCAGAAATCAATGACGTTTTGCTGATGAACTACCCGGATTTTTTTAAAAAACGCCGATCAAAACTTATTTCAAAGGATTAAAAGTCAAAACCGGACAGGATGCTTTTTTAACTACCCGTTCCGCCGTACTGCCCAGAATAATTCTTTCCAGGCCCTTGGCTCCGTGAGTACCGACAATTATCAAATCAGCTCCTTCATTTTTGGCATATTCGATAATTTTTTCTGCTGCATCACCTATAAGTACATCACCACAGGAACCGTCGTATGTGTCCACCAGATCAGCAATACGCTTTTCTGAATTTTCTTTCATATCTGCTGCCATCACATTAAAAGAGGGATGTACCAGCATCATGTCATATCCTTCAAAATCACTGACCACATGCAAGAAGCAAATCTTAGCACCTAACTTTCCTGCTACAGAAACTGCATAGTCAATAACTTTATCAGTAGTACTGGTAAAGTCAACTGGTACCAAAATTTTATTAATTCCCATATTTGTCTCCTTTCTTCGTCAAATTTTAAAAAAAGTTTCGCCCACTCTTATTTACTTTTAACGCCTTATCCTAACACCTTTGAAGGTAAATTTTTTTAAAACGGTATAAGTGCCTTAGAACAAGCAGCTGTAAATAGTCCTCAAATTACGTCTCCAGTTTCTTGTTTTTTATGACAACTTATCAGAAGTAAGGCACTAAAAACCATTTGTTTTATTCAGCTCCAGCGGGTTAGTTAATAATTTACCCAAAAGACAATTTTGTCAATACCCTATAATAAAAACAACCGAACTACTCACTGGGTAAATATTCTAATTTTACTGACCACCGTAATTATAAGAGGTTACAGGATACCGGATATTTTCTGCGATCAGGCCGGCACCCATTTGGACATAAACTCCGCGTATTAATCATACGTAAGCCGGACTGATCGCGGACAGGTAAGCACAGTTTCATTGCGCTTACCTACGGATAGTTACAGTACAGTAGTTTTACTGATTTTTTATCCTTTGTTAAAAAGTTAACATAATTCTACCTAAAATAAAAAACAACATAATTCTACTCTGGGAATCAGTAAAGTCTATATATCGACTGGTAGTGCCGAATTTTGCTTATCTGAGCCTCTTAACAGTTATTGTTCATAGTTGTGGATAAGTTATTTTTTCCGTTAGCATATCATTCTTTCGTAACCGTTCACCAAGGCACCAAATTTACGATAACCTTCAGTCCTGTAAGTGTTTACCAGTGCCTTAGATTCGTTCGTTTGGGACTTCGAAGCA
>JANTGB010000266.1 GCA_024763115.1 Desulfobulbaceae bacterium
TGCTGGAGATTTTCGTGATCAGGTCGGCGTAGCGTATTAGTCATACGTAAGCCGGACTGATCGCGGAAATATGCGGTACCCTGTGAGCAGTTACAATCGCAAAAGAAAACATTCTGCCATGTCGAAAGCCCAAGCTTACCTCCAATAATACCTGTGCTGCAAAAACGGCAGGTTGTCATTCAGCCCAGCGTAACAGTTCCCGCAAATCATCCCGCCGCAGTTTTTTTACCACTGTCCCATCGTCATTACTGAGCAGTTCCCCGGCCAGTTCCCGTTTAGCGCTAATCATGCGATGAATTTTTTCTTCCAGGGTACCGATGGTAATCAGTTTAAAAACCTGAACCACCCGTTTTTGTCCCATGCGATGAACCCTGGCAGTAGCCTGGTCCTCACGGGCCGCATTCCACCAGCGGTCATAATGAATAACCGCCTGGGCCGCAGTCAGGTCAATGCCCACTCCCCCGGCCAGCAGACTGGCGCAGAATACCCGGCAGTCAGGATTATTTTGAAATTCAGCTATCATTTCAGTACGTTTTTTAAGCGTCATGCTGCCACGCAATGAAGCATGTTTTACCTGTTTATCATCAAGGTAATTTTCAATAATATCAAGCATACCGGTGTACTGGCTGAAGACAACCACCTTCATGGAACCGGCCAGGCACTGTTCCAGCAGTTCGACAAAAAGTTCCCATTTACCGCTTTGATAATCTTCACTATTTTTCTCTTCATCAATTAAAGCAGGATGATCACATATCTGTTTAAGCAGAGAAATCAGGGCCAGGATCTCCATATAGGGAATTTTATTACTGTCATCATCAAGCTGTTTAAGCAGGGTATCTCCCTGGTCATGCACGGCCTGCCGGTAAAAACGGATCTGATCCCCGCTCAGTTCACATGTATGGAGATCATCTATAATTTCCGGGAGTTCGCCCAGAACCTGTTCCCGGTTACGACGCAGGATAAAAGGCGAAATACGTCGCGCCAGTTCGGCAAGCGGTTTTTTGTTTTCAACCGGATTGTTTTCCTGCATGTAGCGCTTTTTAAAATCATGGTCTGTACCCATTACTCCCGGCAGACAGACATCAAAAATATTTTTCAGGTCATAGAGAGAATTTTCCAGAGGCGTACCGGTAAGGCCGATTTTCATCCGACCGTTCAATTCGCAGGCCGCCTTATGGGCCAGGGTTTTACGATTTTTCAGGTGTTGAATTTCGTCAAAAACAATTACCTCAAATGATTGTTGTTTTAAATTTTCATCCCGGTCGAGCAGACCATAGGTGGTTATAATTATGTCGCTTTCTTTATCTAGTTTACGATTTTGTCCGTGGAAAAGATTACAGGAAAACCCTGGATAAAACTCCCTTATTTTCATCAGCCAGTGAGGAGCTACCGAGGCCGGACAGACAACCAGAAAATCCCCGGTCGTATTGGGCCGGGTAATAGCCTGGAGCAGAGCAAGAGCCTGATGGGTTTTTCCCAGTCCCATATCATCAGCCAGGATACCGCCCAGCCGGAACTGGTAAAGGGAATAAAGCCAGGCCAGGCCATTGACCTGGTACTTACGGAGATGGTGGGGCGGACTTTCCGGCAGGTCTTCTCTCTCGCTCCATGACGAGGGCGAGAGCAGACTGCGAATATAATCCAGGCTGTTTTTTCCTGCAGGCAGGGTTATTTTATCAATCCGGCTGGTCAGGCGCAGCAATTCCCAACGGTTTAACCTTACTCCTCCCGGAATACCGTCATCCTGGTACCAGATCCGTTCCTGACCCAGATTATAGAACCAGTCAAGTTCGGTTCCCCTTAGCTTAAGACCGCTGCCCGGCAGATAATCCATTTCCTGTTCCCTGGCAAGCAGCAGGTCGGTCAGGGAAATCCGCAGGTTGCCCACCCCGTAGTGGGCGGAAATATAACACCAGTTGTCGTCTTCGCTGCTGCCGCATAATTCCAGCTCATCCGGCAGCTCCCGCAGCTTTAAATCAAGAAGGCTCCGGTCAACTTCATTTTCTTTACAGCAGAAAGCCCCGGCCTTTTTTTGCAGCAGTCCGGCAACCTCGCTGTTGGCCACGGTAAATGATTTTCCCGGCTTTTCAGTTCTTTTACTCAAATTAAAAAGTGAAAGCTGTTTCCGGCGGACAGGTCGAATTGCTTCCGCTTCAGCCTGGCGGATAAGAGGCAGGAATCCTTCTCCCTCCAGCAGAAAAAGGTTGTCAAAACGGCAGGGCGCCAGTTTTTCCTGGGTAAAAACCCGGCCGTCAGTCAGACGCAGGCATGGGGTAACCAGCAGAGAGCCGTCACTTTCAGCAGCGATTCGGGTAAATTCCCGGGCCGGTTCCAGTATGGTAAATGATGCAAGCCGGTTGCCCAGGGACTGGATGAGTTGACTGCAAAATTCCGGTTCAAGTTTAAGCCTGAAGCCGACATTTTCAGCAGCGCACTCAATATAAAAATTTTCCTTTTTTCGGGTAAATTTTATTGCGCTTTCAGGCACCAGGGCCGCAATTTTGTTCAGCAACCAGAACCAGAGTGAATTATGCCGGCGCTGGCCCCGTGATATTTGTCCGAGTTCATTAAGGGTTTGTTCATTGGCCGAGGCTGTTTTTTCCATCATCAGGGCAGCCAGAGCATTTACCGGATCAGGATCGGCAGCCAGGGGTATTTTTTGGCCTTCAGCCGGACAAAGCCGCCGGGGAAAGAGGGAAAGAAGCTGATGAAATTGATCCAGGGGAAGAGAGGCCGTAAAACCACCATTGGCAATTTTTATTTTTTCAGCGGTGGTGGTCACCTCCGGTTTCTCACTGCTACTCATTCGGTCAACAAGATAAGCAGCCAATAAATGCCAGGCTGATTTTTTCAAGAGCAGGGGCAAAGGAAAAAGTTGACTGTTACGCCGGGCTGTTTCCGGCAGGGCGAAAAGGGCTGCGGCTGCGATATGACGGCAATATGATTTATTTTTATCAGCCGAACCACATTTAGAACACCAGGCCTCTTTTATGGCAAAACCCTGACGGGTTCTGCCATGAGGTATAAAGCCGAGAGCAGCAATGGTCTCTGAATGACCGGGAAAACAGATACCGGCCCAGTTGCGAAAAGTCAGGCCTTCCGCCCCGGGCAGCAGGGCAAAACCTTTTTCCAGATCCTGATCAGAAAACCAGGTGTTCAAGGTTATGGTCGCGGTAACTGAAAGATGGCTGCTTGGTTTGCTCATTGGTTACTTGTTTGTCTGCACCTGTTCAAGATGAGCCCGCACCATTTTGAGTTCGCTGTAAGAATAGTCATCACCTAAGGCTTTTTTTATTTCAGCCAAACCGTCTCTGCCGATTTCCTTAAATTTTTTCGCAATGACCTGCTGCTTTTCCGGGGAGACAAATTTATTAACATCAAGCTTGCCTTTGCCGACAAAAAAGGCCAGATGGCCTTCAATGGTAGTGATTGCCAGGCCACGTTCTGCGGCAATCTCGCTGACCGACATTCCTGAATCAAACATGGTAAAACTGATTTCTTTTGTGTTCCCCGGTAATTTTTGCTTTGCAGTAGCTTTAACACTTTCCGATGATTCAGGCGGCTTCGGCAGGACAACCTCGGTAATTTTATTACTTTCCCGGTACTCCCTGACCATGGCTACCAGTTCCTCGCCGTATTTTCCGGCAATTACCTTACCTATGCCTTTAATTTTTTTCAGCTCGCTGATACTGTCCGGCAGATAGACGGCAAGCTGGATTATCACATTTTGATGTAAAATCTGGAAATGGGCCACATCCTCTTCCTTTGCCTTTTCTGATCGCCATTCCCGCAGGCGTTGAAAGAGTTCCGGGTGGCCGACATCGGATTCCCGGTAGGCGACAGCCTGATGTTTCTTTGCTTTTGCCGGTTTAAAATCAAGTTCCGCCGCAGTCACGGCCCGCAGGTAA
>JANTGB010000267.1 GCA_024763115.1 Desulfobulbaceae bacterium
TGCCGTAGATTTTCGTGATCAGGTCGGCGCAGCGTATTAGTCATACGTAAGCCGGACTGATCGCGGAAATATGCGGTACCCTGTGAGCAGTTACTTAATTCTTCAGTTTGTCATAAGGGCTCACGCCTCGTACCGGATCATTCCGCAGTCGGTTCGGCCTACGTATGTCTAATACGCTCGCCGGACTGATCACAAAAATCTTCCGGAGTCTCCCCTCCGGTCGCTTATCCGCATCCTGTAAGCAGTTATAATTACGAGGGTTAGCAACATTAAGAAGCTTACCCCGTGCATAATTACAAAATACCCAGTTCTTCTAGTTGCATTTACGCAACTATAGGAGGAATATGTGTTGCAACTATGCAATATAATTTTAGAACAGGCTTCAGGACTACAGTTATTAACAGATTATAATTACGTTATTTTTCTTTATAAGGTTCTTTTGCGGATAAAGTTGGCATTAAATATGCTGTATGTTGGGGTAAACGTTATGCTGTTCCAGGAAAAAATATGAATTTAATTAAAATTAAAATTGGTGTTGCTGTTTTTAAAAGTCGTATATCCCCCAGATTTGACTGTGCTCCGCAAATGCTTATACTTGCAGAAGACAGCATAGGTTTTACGGAAAGGCGAATAATTGATACGGAAGGCTGGACTGCTCTGGAACGGATAAAAAAACTGAATGAATTACAGGTTAAAATTTTAATCTGCGGCGGTATTGATGAGCATTCGCGGCAACTAATTAATGCCGGCAATATAAAAATTTATTCCTGGATTACCGGGGAATATGAAGATGCTTTGAGTTGTTACCTGGCTGGGAAACTGGCATCCGGCAATATGATGGGGCCGGGCGGCACTTCCCGTGGCAAGTGGCGGTTCAGGCAGGGACGTATGGATGCAAACAGAGGAGGTGTGAGATGCCGAACCAAGACGGAAAAGGGCCGAGGTGGCTCCAGAGGCAAGAGGAATTTTCGAGATTTGGACAACAAAAATCAGCCGGAAAAATACGGCGACTGAGAACACGGAACAGGCGCAGACTGCTTGACGGGACAAACTGTCGGAGGGCCGGCCGGATGACCGGAAATATGGGATTCGGAAATAAATTTTAAGCGGATACTTATGGGTTAAAGGTTGCCTATCCCCGGTCGAACGGGTATATGAGTGTTTAACCTTTAGCCCATGAGTTTTATGGATAAACAGGAGGACAATATGAAAATCGTTATTTCCAGCAGCGGCCCGAGTATGGACTCAGCAGTAGACCCCCGTTTCGGCAGGGCCGCATACTTTTTAATTGTAGATGGTGAAAGTGGAGAACTTCTTGAGGCCATTGATAATTCAGCCGGTAGGGATGCAGCCCAGGGAGCGGGCATAGGTGCTGCGGCCCTGGTTGCTGAAAAAGGGGTTAAGGCTATTTTGACCGGTCGGGTCGGGCCCAAAGCCATGGCCGTAGTGGAAAAGGCGGGTATTGATGTGGTATCCAATGTCAGCGGCACAGTGCGCGACGCTGTTGCCCAGTTCGGCAGCGGCGCTCTTTCCGGCTCAGGCTCCGGGGCCGGGCCTGCCGGTCAGTCGGATTCTCCCGGTCAGGGTGGCCAGGGTCGGCAGTCAATGATGAGCACCGGCATGGAAAGACCTTTTGGCGGCGGCAAGGGGCTGGGAGGAGGAAGACGCAGGTCTGAGGGCGGTTGTGGTTGTGGCGGAGGAGGTGGCGGCCAGGGACGAGGTCAGGGCAGTGGCCAGGGCCGGGGGTCGGGCTCCTGCAGACGGGGAAGGTGAAAATATGCGGATAGCAGTTGCCAGCGGTAAGGGCGGCACCGGCAAGACTACTGTTTCCACCAGTCTGGCGTTATGCGCGAAAGGCCCGGTACAATATCTTGATTGTGACGTTGAAGAGCCCAATGGTCATATATTTCTGCGGCCGGAGCTTACAGTTGCGGAACATTGCCGGGTAACGGTTCCTCGAATCATGGAAGATAAATGTACATATTGCGGAAAATGTCGTGATATCTGCCTTTTCAGGGCCATTACCATGTTCGGCAAAACCATTATGAGTTTCCCGGAACTCTGTCATTCCTGCATGGGTTGTTTCCTGGTATGTGAGGATGAGGCCGTTGCCCGGGATGAAAGAGAAATAGGCCTGCTTGAGGCCGGCAGGGCCGGGGAAATTGATTTTGTTCATGGTCGCTGCCGGGTGGGGGAGGCCATGTCGGTTCCCCTGCTTAAAGCAGTGAAAAAAAAGAGTCGGGATGAGGGACTGGTAATTCTTGATGCTCCGCCCGGAACCTCATGTCCTTTTGTGGAAACGATCAGTGATGCGGATTTTGTTCTGCTGGTTACGGAGCCTACTCCCTTTGGTCTCCATGATCTCAAGCTGGCCGCCGAGGTGCTGGTCAATTTTAACAAGCCCTGCGGAGTTATCATTAATCGGGCTGATCTGGGTGATGATCGGGTAGATGAGTGGTGCCGAAAATCAGGTATTCCGGTCATGCTTAAAATCCCTTTTGAACGTAAAATTGCCGAAGGCTATGCCAGGGGAGTGAACCTGGTTGAAAGCCAGCCGGCTTTGCGTGCCCCTTTGGAAAACCTGATACGGGAAATATGTTCATGAAAGAAATTGTTGTTTTAAGCGGTAAGGGCGGCACCGGCAAGACAACCCTGCTTGGTTCTTTTGCCTTTCTGGCGGAAAACAAAATAGTGGCCGATTGTGATGTTGACGCGGCTGATCTTCATCTTCTCCTTGCTCCCCGCCCCAGAAGCGAGAATGAATTTCGTTCCGGGGTAAAGGCCAGAGTAATAGAAGATAAATGCAGCGGCTGCGGCACCTGCGAATTATGCCGGTTCGAAGCTGTTACCCTGAACGAGACAGCCTTTATTGATCCCCTGGCCTGTGAGGGCTGCGGGGTCTGCGCTCATTTTTGCCCGGAAGATGCCATAGTTCTTGATGAAAACCATTGCGGCACCTGGTTTATTTCCGATACAGCCTATGGCCCCATGGTGCATGCCCAGCTTTTTGCCGGGGAAGAGAACTCCGGCAAACTGGTCTCCTTTGTTAAAACCAGGGCCCGGGAGCTGGCCGAAGAAATCGGCGCCGAATTAATTCTGGTGGATGGAGCGCCTGGTATTGGTTGCCCGGTTATCGCCTCTCTGGCCAATACTGATATCATTGTGGCCGTAACCGAACCAACCCAGTCAGGCCGGCATGACCTGGAACGGGTTCTTGATCTGGCCGATCATTTTAAGATCAAGACCTTTGTCTGTCTTAATAAATGGGATCTTAATCCTGAAACAGCTGATGAAATAGAACACTCATGCCGTGAACGGGGGGTTGAAATCCTGGGGCGGATTCCCTTTGATCCGACAGTTGTCAGCTGCCAGGTAAACGGGACGCCGGTGGTCGGCACTGCTGATGAAGGAAACGCAGCAGCGGCTGTGCGCGGCGTGTGGGATAATTTAACCACCCGTCTTTAGATCCGGCATCGTCCCCACAGCGATAACTATCCTGTTTACTGTTTCTTTTTTTTCTGGGCCTGGAGCCAGCCCAGGCGGACATAATAATTCTGGCCGCAATCAACCCAATGGTCGCAGACATTATCACTTTGTACCTGCGGCCAATCCTGCCTCACTGTTCTTTTCTTCTTGTCCGACCAGCGGCAAAAGCCGCCGGCCTCATCAATTACCTTATAAGATTTGCAGTTAATACATTGTTTATTCATTATCTCCCCTTTTTTTGTTTCAACTTTTATCCCCTTTATCCGGAGAAAGCAAGCTCAGATTATTTTTAAGGAGATTTGAAATTAATAATATTCGACGTAACTACTCATGGGGTAAGCGCTATAACTTCGCTAACCCCTGTAATTGTAACTGGTTACAGGGTGCCGTAGATTTTCGTGATCAGGTCGGCGC
>JANTGB010000268.1 GCA_024763115.1 Desulfobulbaceae bacterium
TATTTAAAAGTGATATGAGCTTTGATTTTAATTCAGCAGCTATCAGGCCGGGGCTCTATCCGGAAATTGACCGCATTGCCGAAATCATGCGGCGTTATCCCCAGACCCTGATCCAGATTGAAGGCCATACGGACAACATCGGCAGCAATGCCTATAACCTCGAACTTTCACGCAGGCGAGCCCAGGCTGTCAAGGATCTGCTGGTTCAGCGTCATGTTGACGGTCATCGGATAAATACGGTCGGCTTTGGCGAGGACTATCCTGTTGCCACCAATAAGACCGAGGCGGGACGACGACAAAACCGCCGGGTGGAAATTAAAATTGCGCCTACCCAGTAAATTTGTAATAGTTGTTACGGCGGCAGCAGCTGTTCTGCTGCTGTCCGCTTCATATATTTTCCATCTTGACCACCTGATCCGCTCCAGATTTGACGGTAAACGCTGGTTACTGCCTGCCGTAATATATGCCCGTCCCCTGGAAATCTATCCCGGCTTGCAACTTTCTTCCGCTCAGCTGGTTCATGAATTACAGCTTGCTGACTATCGTCGGGAAAAACAGGTTATTTCTCCCGGCGGTTATAACCAGCAGGGTGACACGGTCAAGCTGTTCAGCCGGGATTTTCATTTTGCCGACGGCCTGCAGGCAGCCGAACCTGTTACAGTTAAATTCTCCAGAGGCGCTATCACATCTCTGAGCAGGACCGACAACGGACAAAGCCTGTCCCTGGTTCGTCTTGATCCGGCCCGCATCGGCAGCTTTCATCCCCGGAGCCATGAGGACAGAATTGTCCTGACCAGGGATGAGCTGCCTGACCTCTTGATTAAAACTCTGCTGGCCGTAGAGGATCAAAATTTCTACTCCCACTCAGGCTTTTCTTTGCGGGGCATCTTCAGAGCCCTGCTGGCCAATATCAGGGCGGGTGAGACTGTCCAGGGCGGTAGCACCCTGACCCAGCAGCTGGTAAAAAATTTTTTCCTAAATAATCAACGCTCCCTCCGGCGTAAAATTAATGAAGCAATAATGGCCCTGTTGCTTGAATTTCATTACAGCAAGGATGAAATTCTTACCGCCTATGTCAATGAAATTTTCATGGGACAGGATGGGAGCCGGGCCGTACATGGCTTTGGTCTGGCTGCCCGCTTTTACTTTCGCCGGGATCCGGCCGATCTTGACACCGGACAGATTGCCGTGCTGGTCGGCATGGTCAAGGGCCCGTCATATTATAACCCACTCAAGAATCCGAAACGTTGCCTTAAGCGCCGAAACCTGGTACTGCGTCTTATGCGGGAGCAGGGAATTATTGACGAACCGAACTTGCAGCGGGCCATTAACACGCCGATTAAAATAGCGGCCCGGTCGACAAGCGGCTTTAATCGTTTTCCGGCCTTTCTGGATCTTGTCCGACGTCGGCTGCGGCGGGATTATCGGAAAGAGGATTTGACCACGGATGGTTTGACGATTATAACCACCCTTGATCCCCAGGCGCAACTGGAGGTTGAAGCAAGGCTTAAAGGCACGATCAGCCGCCTGGAGAAACACCGCAGGGTAAAAAATATTGAAGGAGCCGTTGTGGTGAGCCGCCGGGAAAACGGCGAGATACTGGCTGTTGCCGGAGGCCGTGATCCCATACAGAATGGTTTTAACCGCGCTCTTGACGCCCACAGATCTATCGGCTCACTCATAAAACCTGTTATCTACCTGACTGCCCTGGAAAACGGCTATACCCTGGTTGATCTGATTGAAGATAGGGAGTTGACGATTGATGATGGAAAAAATGGTAAATGGCAGCCGGAAAATTTTGATAAAAAAACACATGGCCCTGTTCCCCTCTACCAGGCCTTGGCTCAATCATATAACCTGGCAACGGTCAAGCTCGGTCTTGATCTCGGACTGAAAAAAATAAAACAGACCTACAGAAGGCTGGGGGGAAACGATAATTTGCAACTTTATCCCTCCATGCTGCTCGGCGCAATAGATATGAGTCCGCTTGAGGTATCCCGCCTGTACCAGACCCTGGCCGCCGGTGGTTTTCTGGTGCCGCAGCGGGCCATCGACACTGTGCTGTCCGCCGATCATAAGGTGCTGAGTCGTTTTTCTCTTTCCGTGGAACAGCGAGTTGACTCTGAGCCCGTCTACCTGCTTAATACCGCTCTGCAGGAAGCGGTTAGGCAGGGAACAGGAAAATCACTGGCCGCCTATGTGGCGGATTCCTGCAAAGTGGCCGGCAAAACCGGCACATCCAATGATCTGCGGGACAGCTGGTTTGCCGGGTTTACCGGTGATATGCTTTGCGTGGTGTGGCTGGGTCGGGACGATAACAAGCCGACCGGACTGACCGGGGCAACCGGGGCTCTCCAGGTCTGGGGAGAAATAATCGCCGGCCTACAGGTAAAACCCCTTGACCTGCCGCCCCCGCCGGACATAAAATGGGCCTGGTTTGATCCCGACACCCTTGAATTATCAACGCGTTTTGCCCGTTCCAGGATTAAACTGCCCTTTATTGCCGGTACCGTCCAACCCGGACAACCGGAGAGACCGGGCGCAGACCGCACACCGATAAAAGGCTTTTTTGACCGTATTTTCGGCTGGTTTGATTAAATTAACACAAAAAATGCTTCAGAAAATGAATCACGGGAAAGAAAAACTATACCGGCCGGCCCGACTGATTATTCTGATCCTGTTGAGTGGATATATCGGCAGCGGCTGTGCAAGACAACAGATCGTCATTCCCCCTGCTCAGCCTCCGGCGGTAATAAAAAAAACAGGAGCCAACAGCCTGCTGCGGGAGGCCGAAGAAGCTATGGAAGCAGGAGAGCATCTGCGGGCCGACATGCTGCTGGAGCGAGCCCTGCGCATTGATCCGAGAGATGCGGAATTATGGCATATCATGGCTCAAAATAAATTAGCCAGCAACCAGCCGGGCCAATGTGTGCAGTTCTGCCTGAAGTCCAACAGTCTGGCCGGCGATAATCGGCAACTCAGAGAAAAAAACATGAGATTACTGGAGAAAGCCCGCCATTCTCTGATCAAAAATCAGGAGTAACAAAGCCCGGCGAATCCCCTGGCGTTATGTAAGACAGGCTGATTGCGGAGGCCGGCACCCTTAAAAACAGGGCTTAAACTTCGACTCCGAATATGCCGTACCCTGTGAGCAGTTACCTTCGCCTTTCAAAGAGAATGCCTATGAGCAATAAGACAAAACTTGATGAATTACTGAAACGCCTGACAGACGCCCAACATGAATTTGAACAGGAAGTTGACAGGTTACTGACTGAAAAGAGGCAACAATTCAAATTCAGGCTGCAACGCGGTAAAGTAATTTTTGAACGTAACATTAAACGGTTACATCGTCAGGAACGGACAGGGATATGGCTTTATCTGCGTGGGGCGCCCTTAGGATTTATCCTCTCCGCACCAGTTATATACGGCATGATAGCGCCGCTGCTGTTTCTGGATATAAGCGTTACCATTTACCAGCATATCTGTTTCCGTATTTATGGTATTCCAAGGGTAGTCCGCAGAAAATACCTGTATATAGATCGACACCATCTTCCTTATCTGAACTTTATTGAAAAAGCCAACTGCGCCTACTGTGGATATGGCAACGGGTTGATAGAATACGTCCGTGAAGTGGTGGCCCGGACTGAGCAATACTGGTGCCCGATTAATCATGCGAAACGTACGCCTGATCCCCATCATCGAACGAAAAAATTTTTTGATTATGGAGACAGCGAGGCCTGGAAGAAAAAACTGGACGGCATGCGGAAGGACTGGCGTGGTACGGCTGAAAATGATTGAGACAAAAACAGGTAACTGCTCACAGGGTACCGCATATTTCCGCGATCAGTCCGGCTTACGTATAACTAATACGCTGCGCCGACCTGATCACGAAAATCTACG
>JANTGB010000269.1 GCA_024763115.1 Desulfobulbaceae bacterium
ATCCCGACTGGCCTTCCCTGGAGGAAGTCCAGTTTAATGAGCTGCGACTTTCAACCAGGCCCGATTCATTAAAACATTTAAGGATGGTACGGACGGAACATTACTCCCTGGTGCAGAATCAGGCCCTGCCGCCCTGTAACTTGCCGGATATGACCACCGGCATGTCGACAAATCCCTCCGGCGTTACAGGTGTATCTCTGGCAGATGCTACCTCCGGTCCCCGCCGGGCAAATGAGGCCTCGGGATGGGCTTATTATCCCGGCAATGACCGGGATGCCAATGGACGGGCTGTTGACGCTGTTTTTTACATTAATGATGACCGGGCCTATACAGATAATATCGACGCAGCAAACGTGAGACCTTCTGATTTTTAATAAGCTATCTAAAAGATCTTTAATTTTACAACTATGAGCAAGCTTTTCGATACACTGGAAAAAATCAACAGGAATGAGTCAGCGCCGGACTCTGAACATTCTGCTGAAATGAGAATCGCCTCCTCGAAAAGACGATGGCCTTTATACCTGCTCGGACTTGTAATTTCAGGCCTTTTTCTTTTCCTGGGCATTAATTTTTTTCATTTCCAGCAGCATGAAACAATTACGACAAATTTTAAAACACAAAATTTAGTGGGACAGGACAAAGGAAAAGACCCTGAACAGGTTAGCGAAGTTGAGTCATCCCCGCAGAAAAATAAATTGCCGGATGCTCTTTCTGCTCCAGTCGGCGACAAAAATGATGTCGAGCATTTTGTTGCTTTAAATAACAAGGGAGTCGCCTTAGTAAGCAGGGATCAATACTGGCAGGGAATTTATTATTTAGAAAAAGCCGGGAAATTACAACCTGAACGTATTGAACCGCTGATTAATCTGGCAGTGGCCCTGTTCGAATTGCATCTTTACGGCCCGGCCAGGCGTTATTTTGACGAGGCCCTCAAAGTGGATTCTAATAATCCCCTTCTTCGTGAAAACATTGATATTGCTGCCGGCCTGGGTCTTTTAAAGGAATAAAATGTTCCAGAAACTGCATAAAAAAAGAAATTACCTGGCCTTGACAGGAGACTGCCGGTCAACATTTCTGACCAGGCTGAAAAAAAATAAAAATTATCCGCCGAAGCTGGATGTGCTGGCCAGGGCTGACAGCAGTCTTGATAATGATGTTACCTTGCCGCGTCTACTGGCCGGGGCATCAGGATTAAAAGGTGATGTTGTCTTATCTCTTCCTTTAAACTCTTTTGAGGTTTTAATCCTGACTATTCCTAAAATTCCGGATGAAGCGGTGGCTAAAACTTTACCCTATCATCTGGCAAAAAATCTTGATTGTCCGCTTTCCGATTTTATTTATGACTGGCAGATAACCAGGCGTCATCGGGAAACCCTGCATATTTCCGTTTATCTTTACCCGGCTGCCGCCTTTCATCGTTTTAATCAGGAATTGACCCGTCGCAATCTGCCGGTTAAATATTTTGAAGCCGATGTATTCTCAGCCTTTTCTTATCTTGAACAACAGAGAAGATTAAGCGCGAATGACGCTGTTGTCTGCGTTTTAATCTGGACTAATTCCATATCCATTGCCATATGTGAAAATCAAACTGTTGTGTTGAGCAGGATTGTTCAACTTCAGCAGCCGGAGTCTTCTTTTCAAGCGGATATGGAAAAATCAGCCGAAACTTTTATGCCTGATGTATCTCCCGGTTCTCTGGAAGAAGACAGCGGAGTGCTGGAATTGGAAGATGAAACCGATATTTCCATTTTTTCCGATTTTAATCTTCTCCGGGATGAAAATGAAGACGCACCGGAGCCGAAGACGGGACTGCCGGATAAAAAAACAGTTGACTTGACTGAGCCTGAAGTAAAAAGCGCAAGCAGCAGAGAAGGCTGGGGGGGCTATATCCAAAAGTTGAATTTGGAGATTATGAGAACCAGGGATTATTATACTTCAGTCGTCAAGGGTAGCGCGATCAAAACCGTGATAACAGGAGGAGATGAAAAAATCCGGGACAGACTCTGGGCTGAGATCAAACAATCGCTTGATGTCCAGGTAGAAGCCTTATCCAATACTGATATAACCGCGCAATGTCCACCGCTTTTAAATATTATCGGTCTGGGCGCTATTTTTCGGTAAATCGTATGTTGCAGAGGATTAACCTGGTTCCGCAGATTGCCCTGGCCGAAAAGATCAAGAAAAAGATGCCGGTTTTTTTTGTGATTTCTATCGCGGTTATCTGCCTGTTTTTTTACAGCCGGATTACGATTATCAACTACCAACTGACGGATAAAGAAAAAGAGATAAACCGGATGGGACAACAAATTGAGAAAACAGATCAGCTTCAACAGCGAATTATTGTCCTCTCAGACCAAATCAAGAACCGGAAAAAGGAGTACAGCGAAACAGCAAGTCGAGTAGCTGATATGGAAAACATTGCTGGTGAAAAACGGCATTTTTCCAGAATTCTGACCATAATCAGCAATTCACTGCCGTCATCAGTTAAATGCAATAAAATAATTCTCCATGACAACAGCGGAGAAATTTCAGGTTCCACCCTGCACTACCAGGATTTACCGGAAATGGTGCGGAAAATGAAAGAAGACCCCCGTTTTATGGTGGAATTACAGGATATTGACAGGCTAAAGGACAACAGCCTTGAACCTTTTATCTTTAAGATAGTTTTTACGCTAAAAAAGTGACGAGCGGAAACAGTTAGGGGAATTTAAGCATTACTATGAGTTTTTTTAACAAAAGTTCCTTGTTCATGAGCGCTAAACGGGCCTGTTTTGTCCTGAAAAATGATCCCGAGGCAATGATGCAGGCCAGGCAGGCATTTTTAGGGATAATTGCCTGCCTGGCTTTGCTGTGGGCCGGAACTACTGTTTTAATTGAGCCTAAGGCCGGACTTCTACGGCGAAAATCAAGCCAGTTACAGGAGATTACCAGCTCATCACCAGCAAAGATGTTGAAAATATTGATGGCCAGGGAACAAAATCTTATCAGGGAAAGCAGAATTTTTAAAGAAAAAATAGAATTTGTTAAACTGAAGGAAAAATTACTTAAAGAAAACTGGCAGCAACTGGGTGACGGTGATCGTTTCAACCGGATTATTTTTTCAATTTTTCCGGCAGATCCGGCAGCTGTTGACGACACCCTTAAACAAATGAGCCTGCAACCCAAAAGAAGCAGCAAGGGTTTTCATTTTTATCCTGTAAGCCTGGAAGGAGACGCTTCTTTTTTTCAGGTTTTTGATTATCTCCACTATCTGGAAGAACAGACTGAGGTGGGTTTTATCAACAACCTTATCATTGAGAATGTTGACAGGGCCGGGCCTGATATGAAGCAACTTGTTCATTTCAGTATGATTGTCGGCAGAATTACATTAAGCGAGAAGTAATGAATAAAGAAATGCTCATCCTGATAATCCTCTTTTTTCAAATTTTTTCTTTACCCCTACAGGCAGCAGCGGAAAAGGCGAAAGTATTAATTATCAGGCCTGAAAAATTTTATAACCAGTCCGCCGATAAGGCAGCTCTCCAGCGGAACCCTTTCAGCTGGTCACCGGAACAGATGGCTTTATATGCCAGTTTAAAGGCCGACGAAATCGATTATTTCGCTGATTTGACCTTACAGGCCATACTCTGGGATGAGAAAGCGCCCTTTGCCGTAATCAATAACGACATACTGGCGCCGGGTGAAAAAATAAAACAGGTGACAATAAAACAAATAGGCCGAGAGGAAGTAATTCTTGAGCATGACGGAGTCTTACGCACCTTTGTCTTTAAGCCGCTGGTGACGACTCAAAACATAGAGAGCAAGTAACTGCTCACAGGGCACCGCATATTTCCGCGATCAGTCCGGCTTACGTATGACTAATACGCTGCGCCGACCTGATCACGAAAATCTACGGCAC
>JANTGB010000270.1 GCA_024763115.1 Desulfobulbaceae bacterium
ATAGTGCCCCGGATTTGTTCGTTTCGGCGTGTTCACTATAGTATACTATGTGAATCACGCCTAAACGGGCGAAGGTGGGGTGCTAGCCGAACATTTATCTGTTAGTAGTTACAAACAATAACAGGAAAGATTCCGTCAATCCCTGCAAAATAAAGCTTGACTGTTGTCCGGCTATACCCAAAAATAATCCTTTATGGATAAGATCAAAAAACAAAGCATTAATAAATTGTTGGCTGGAAGGTGGTAATGCATATAAAGCATCGGCAGGCTAAAATACTTTTAATCGGCGAAGAGGTTGATTTTGTTAAGAATATAAAAAAATACCTGCATGATAACCTGTTTCTGGTCAGATCGATTGCTCCGGAAAAACGTCGGAAAATTGATTTAGCCGAAATTTTGAGAGTTGACGCTGTAGTAGTTACTTCTAATCAACAGAAATCTCTTGAAGCTATTTCCTGCATAGAACAGATTCGGTCTTATTGTCAAAGTATCCCCATTTTTATTATAGTTCGATACGGCTCCGAGAAAAAGGCTGTGGCAGCCTTACGCTCAGGAGTAACAGACTACTTTTCCGATTCTTATGTTACTGATGATCTGGTTTCATCCATCAAGAATCATCTGCATGATATGACCAGTGTTTTTGAGTTATATGGTCGGCGGAAAAAAGGTGAGGAGACCGGGCCTGATCTGGTCGGTATCAGTAAACAAATTAAGAAAATACGCAGTTACCTTCTCCAGGTTGCGGCCCTGGACAGTACTGTGCTTATTACGGGAGAAACCGGAACCGGAAAGGAGCTGGCTGCTAATTTTATTTATTGGCACAGCAAACGAAGAAATAATCCCTTTGTCCGGATAACTTCATCCGCCATGCCGGAACAATTGCTGGAAAGCGAATTTTCCGGACAGCAAAAAGGGGCTTTTCCCGGGGCTGATTCAGCTAACCCCGGAAAATTTGAAATGGCCGATAAGGGGACGCTTTTTCTTGATGAAATCGGTGAGATGTCTGCTGCTGCTCAAGCTGAAATCTTAGGGATTCTGGAAAGAAAAAGGATTCATCGTCCGGGCAGCTGTAAAGCTACTGACCTAGATGTCAGGGTTATTGCCGCCACTAATCAGGACATTGAGCGTCGGGTTAAGGATGGGAAGTTTCGCAAGGATCTTTTTTTTCGGCTGAATGTTGTTCGGCTTCATATGCCGCCGTTGCGGGAGCGCCGGGAGGACATCCCGGTATTACTGTATAGGTTCATGCTTGAGTTTAATGAATCTTTTGGCCTTGATATAACAGGTTTTTCCGAAAAGTCCTGGTTCTGCCTGTTGAAATATGAATGGCCCGGCAATATTCGTGAATTACGGAATGTCATGGAGGCAATCTATATAAATCATCCCTTTTCTACTATAACTTTTCAGGATTTGCCCGTACCTTTTCAGGAAAAATTTTACAGCAGGGGCTTTAAACCCAAAAATGAACGTGATAAGGTGCTTTCCGCCCTTTTTGCTGCTGACTGGAACAAGAGTCAGGCTGCCCAGGATCTAAATTGTTCCCGCATGACCCTTTATCGGAAAATGGCCAAGCATCAAATTGTCAGGAAGAGAAGTATGCGAACACAATTTTTTGATTTGCAATGTGATGCTTAGGGCTCACTCAAAAATAACTTCGCATTCTAAGGCGCAATCTGAACATTTAGAAAAGTGATCTAAATGTCCATATTACACCCTATCTCTACTAATTTATTTTTGAGTGAGCCCTTATAGGGTTTGCAGGAGCCTGCCTGCAGACGGGCTCCTCCGCTGGAAACAACAGTTTACGATTTTAGGCAGCAGCCTGTTCCAGGGCAACGGCTACAGCAACCGAGGCCCCAACCATGGGATTATTGCCCATGCCGATAAGCCCCATCATCTCTACATGAGCCGGTACCGACGAACTCCCGGCAAACTGGGCGTCACAATGCATTCGCCCCATGGTGTCGGTCAGGCCGTAGGAGGCGGGCCCGGCAGCCATGTTGTCGGGATGTAACGTTCTGCCGGTGCCGCCGCCCGAAGCAACCGAGAAGTATTTCCGGCCCATCTGCACGCATTCCTTTTTGTAGGTTCCAGCCACCGGATGCTGAAACCGGGTGGGATTGGTTGAGTTGCCGGTTATGGAAACATCAACCTTTTCCAGATGATTAATAGCAACTCCTTCCCGCACATCATCAGCTCCATAACAGCGAACCTTGGCCCGTTCTCCGTCAGAATAAGGTGTTTCCCCGACAATGCTAAGTTCGCTGGTCTGGTAATTGTAACTGGTTTTTACATGGGTAAAGCCGTTTATCCGGGAAATAATGTGGGCTGCGTCCTTGCCCAGACCGTTTAAGATAACTTTAAGTTCGGATTTGCGTACCCGGTTGGCGGAACGGGCAATACCGATAGCGCCCTCGGCAGCGGCAAAGGACTCGTGACCAGCCACAAAGGCAAAACATTTTGTCTCTTCGGAAAGCAGCATTGAGGCAAGGTTGCCATGCCCGATTCCGACCCGGCGCTGATCAGCAACAGAGCCGGGAATACAGAAGGCCTGCAGTCCTTCACCCAGGGTAGCGGCAATTTCCGATGCATTTTTCTGTCCCTTCCTTATGGCGATTGCCGCTCCCAGAGTATAGGCCCAGCAGGCGTTTTCAAAACATATAGGCTGCACATCCCTGACCTCGGCCGCCACGTCCACCCCGTAATCAATGCAGATCTGTTTTGCCTCTTCAATATTTTTCATCCCATATTTTTCCAGAACCGTAGTGATCTGGGCAATTCTTCTTTCATATCCTTCAAATAGAGCCATTTTAACAGTTCCTCCTATTCTTTCCTGGGGTCAATAGTTTTTACCGCATCGTTAAAACGGCCATAGACGCCGGTGGCGTCTTTCAAAGCCCTGGCCGGATCGACCCCGGCTTTTATGGAGTCCATCATTGTACCCAGACTGACAAATTTATAACCGATTATTTCATCATTCTGATCAAGGCCCAGTTCCAGGACATAGCCTTCAGCAATTTCCAGGTAGCGAGGCCCTTTCAGTCTGGTACCGTAGGTTGTGCCGATAACGCTTCTTCCGCCCTTGCCCAGATCTTCAAGACCGGCGCCAACTTCCAGGCCTCCTTCAGAAAAGGCGGACTGGCTGCGACCATAAACAATCTGAAGAAAAAGCTCCCGCATGGCTGTGTTGACGGCATCACAGACCAGGTCGGTATTAAGGGTTTCCAGAATAGTTTTACCCGGCATAATTTCAGCTGCCATTGAGGCGGAATGGGTCATGCCGGTACAGCCGATGGTTTCAATCAAGGCCTCTTCAATGATGCCCTTTTTTATGTTCAGGGTCAGCTTGCAGGCTCCCTGCTGGGGAGCGCACCAGCCCACTCCGTGGGTCAGTCCGTTTATGTCCTTTATTTCTCGAGACTGAATCCATTTTCCTTCTTCAGGAATCGGGGACGGGCCGTTATTGGTTCCCTGGGCCACCTTGCACATGGCCTTGACTTCGGTAGTGTATTGCATATTTTTCTCCTGTTATAACTATTGAGCTAGGGGCGGAAAAACGCCCTAACCACTGCTCCGTAACTGTTCAGAGGTAAGCGAACAAAGTGAGACTCCGGTAAGCGAACAAAGTGAGACTCCGGTAAGCGAACAAAGTGAGACTCCGTGCGCTTCGGCTATGTTCGATCAGGCTGACGCAGTATACTATAATGCGTAACCGTTCACCAGGGAGTAAATCTTTGCAATATTTAAGTCTCTAAGCGTTTACCGGTGCCTTAGATTTGTTCATTCGGAGTCTCATTCTTCGCTTACCTGTGCCTGCGCAGCATACTGGTGCTATTCAAGCAGGCAGGTAAGCGTAGACTCCGAAATGGGCAAAGATGAGGTGCTGGTGAACGCTT
>JANTGB010000271.1 GCA_024763115.1 Desulfobulbaceae bacterium
TGCCGTAGATTTTCGTGATCAGGTCGGCGCAGCGTATTAGTCATACGTAAGCCGGACTGATCGCGGAAATATGCGGTACCCTGTGAGCAGTTACCTTGAGACAGGAACAATCCGTTTGATTATGCCCAGGGCCACGGCCAATGCCTGCCTGCCTTCCCGGCCTGATGCAGCCGGAATTCCGCGCAGTTTTACATTTTTAACAAAATCGGCTAATTCCGCTTCAAGCGCATCCTGATTCCGGAAACAGAACTCCAGGTAATCATCAGGCTTGACGGCATTACCCCGCCTGATTTTTTTACGGTCGATTATGCGGATTTCCTTGGCCCCATAATCAACGGTAATGGCATTTTCAGGTTGAAAAATGCGCAGTTTACGCACCGGATCTTCGGCTATCCGGCTCACCGTGACATTGGCGCAGCAGCCATTGGCAAAGATAAGCTGGGCATTGGCAATATCAGTATTGTCGGTAACAATTGAGCGACCGATGGGATGAACTTCAACCAGTTCAGCCTCAACAATACTGCAGATAAGATCAATATCATGGATCATCAGGTCGAGCACCACATCCACATCCGTTCCCCGGCCGGTAAAAATATGTACCCGTCGTGATTCAATGTAGCGGGGGCGGGTCAGGTAATCGCGCATGGCAACAACTGCCGGATTATAGCGTTCAATGTGACCTACCTGGATAAGACATCCGGCCTCCTCGGCTTTGGCAATTAACTCATCCGCCTCTTCCAGGGTTGTGGTAATCGGTTTTTCAATTAAAACATCCCTGCCAAGGGCCAGACAGTCAAGGGCTGTCCGGTAATGGAGACTGGTGGGCACGACGATACTCACTGCGTCAACCTCTGCCAGTAAATCATGGTAGTCGGTAAAGGCCCGGCATTGATTTTCCCCGGCCACGGTCAGGGCCGCCTCTTTATTGACATCAGCAACCCCGACCAGATTGACATCTGCCATGGCCGCATACTTTTCGGCATGATATTTCCCCAGGTAGCCCACGCCGATTACCCCTGTTTTCAATTTATTCATGTTGCCTTCCCGGAGGTTAAAAAGCGTTGCAGACAACTGCTCAGCTTATGCCTGATACTATCATGCTCGTCAAGGGGCTGGGCAAGACCGTGAGACAGAAATGAGGCAACCAGCAGGTCAAGGCCTATTCCCTCCCCCCTGTCTGCCTCAGCCCGCAAGGTGCTGGAATATTCACCATAACGGCCCGTCATTATCTCCTGAATGCTGCCGGTTAATTTATCTATCTCTTCCTGATCCAGTTCCTTGGGCGACTCAGCCATAATCCGGTCAACAATGGCGACAACAATTGCCTTGTGAAACTCTGCCAGGGCCGGGGGCGGAGATTTTTCCTTATTTTCACCTAAAAAATATGATGTTACCAGAAAAGAGGCAAAAACGGAAAATTCATTTATTTTAAATCCGAAACCTTCCAGCTGCTGATTTTTGAATAAATCAAACATGGTATCAAGAAGGAATTGATAGCTGGTCTGCAATTGTTTCAGTATGGGATCCATAATTACATTCCCAGGTAAGCTTTTTTTACCAGTTCACCGGCCAGCAGATTTTCCGCCTTATCTTCCATGATTATCACCCCGTTTTCCATGACATAACCCCGATGGGCAAGCTTGAGAGCAAGATTTGCATTCTGTTCCACCAAAAAAACAGTGGTATGCTGTTCCCGGTTTATTTTGTTTAACACCGAAAAAATTTTTTTTATCATCATCGGGGCCAGGCCCAGGGACGGTTCATCAAGCAGCAGGAGCCGGGGACGGGACATCAGGGCC
Source organism: Desulfobulbaceae bacterium (assembly GCA_024763115.1). Classification (GTDB taxonomy): domain Bacteria; phylum Desulfobacterota; class Desulfobulbia; order Desulfobulbales; family SURF-16; genus JANTFJ01. The sequence continues at coordinate 1,800 of JANTGB010000271.1, forward strand.
CTGGAAATAGCCAGCATCTGCTGTTCGCCGCCGCTTAAGGTCGCGCCTTCCTGCATCCTCCGTTCAGCCAGAATGGGAAACAGCTCAAAAATCATTTCCATATCCTGATTCACAGCCCGGCTGTCCCGGCGGAGGAAAGCGCCCATATCCAGATTTTCCCTGACCGTAAGATAGGGGAAAATATGGCGTCCTTCCGGGGCCTGGCTGATGCCGAGTGCGACAATCTGTTCCGGGTTAAGATTGTTGATTTTCCGGCCCTGGAAGGTAATTGTTCCGAAGGCGGGCGGGACAATTCCGCAGATTGACATTAATGTTGTTGTTTTTCCTGCCCCGTTAGCCCCGATAAGAGTAACGATTTCACCCTCGGAAATATGAATATTAACATCCTTCAAGGCCTGGATATTGCCGTAATATGTTTGAAGCGCATTGATTTCAAGCATCACGTTAATTCAAACTCTTCTCCAAGATAGGCCTTGATAACCTGAGGATTTTGCCTAATATCAGCCGGCTGACCTTCAGCGATTTTTTTGCCGTAATCCATCACATAAATTCGATCCGAGAGACTCATAACCAGTTTCATGTCGTGTTCGATCAATAAAATGGCATGATCCCGGCTGCGAATTTTCATAATAAGTTCATTTAATTCTCCGGTTTCCTGCAAGTTCATGCCTGCCGCCGGTTCGTCAAGCAGGATCAAGTCGGGTTCCGTGGCCAGAGCCCGCCCTATCTCCAGGCGGCGCTGAGCCCCGTAAGAAAGATTTCCGGCAAGTTCATTAACCTGTTCTTCCAGGCCGACTTCAGTTAAAACTTCATAGCTGAAATCAACAACCTGCTTTTCTTCAATCCGGTTGCTCTTCCCCTGGAAAACAGCGCCGAGAATACCGGATTTTGTCCGGCAGTGACGCCCGATCATGATATTTTCCAATACGGTCATTTCAGTAAAAAGACGAATGTTTTGAAAGGTGCGGGCCATGCCGGCCTGGGTGATTTTGTTAGGCTTAAGGCGGTTAAGCCGTTTTTTTTTACCATGGGCCGAGGTAAAAAAAATATCACCGCCTGTTGCTCGGTAAATACCGGTTATACAATTAAAAAAAGTGCTTTTCCCGGCTCCATTGGGGCCGATCAGGGCAACGATTTCTGCGGAATTTACCTCAAGATTAATTTGATCAAGAGCGCGGAGTCCACCAAAATCCATACATAGCCGCCTTACTTCAAGGAGTTTTGTCATTACGTTACCACTTCCTTGACAGGGTTGAAATTATAAACATTACGGTAAACAGCAATTATTCCCAGGCGACCAGGAGGCTGTCCGAGAATGCCCTTTCTGCGGAGTCTCATCCCTCGCTTACCTGCCCAACTCTGTGTTATTTGTCAAAAAATAATGCTCACGATATCAACTACATGGCTGCGCTTCTTTTTGACAAATGCGTTGATTTGAGAAAAAATGCCTATTCTCGGACAACCTCCTAGAGAAGTGATCCGGATTTGCATGTTTTGCTATGTTCCGGGATTGCATAGTTGCAAATAGCTTTTCTAAATGATCGGATTGCGCCTTAGAATGCGAAGTTATTTTTGCGTGAGCCCTAACCCACTAAAGTGGAAGAAAACCTCAGGGTCTTAGGACTCTTTTCAGTGCCCCCTTGAGGAGTGAAAGTCCCTTAACAGTAGATGCAGGTTGTTTATTTCAAAGAAAGTTTTCAATTTCTTGCCATAAAAAACACGAAAATTAATTCTAAGGGACTAAACCTTTCAGCTTTCGGAGCCTGAAGTAAATTTGTCGGCATTTTTCCTGGCCGGACTACGAAATACCGGCAAAAATACCTTCATTCATGAAGGTATGTCAATAGATTTTACCGGAACACCCACAGTAAATTTTTGTTCTAATTTTGAAACTGTTCACAAGTACCGCATATTTGGAGTCGAAGTTTATGCCCTGTTTTTAAGGGTGCTTACCTGCGCGATCAGCCTGTCTTACATAGCACCAGTATTCTGCGCCGGCCTGATCACGAAAATCTAACGGAGTCTCCCGCTGGTCGCTTACCTGGAGTCTCCCGCTGGTCGCTTACCTGGAGTCTCCCGCTGGTCGCTTACCTGGA
>JANTGB010000272.1 GCA_024763115.1 Desulfobulbaceae bacterium
ACCGCCTGGCGGCCCGAGCCCGTAAGGCCGGAGCCGATGCCCTGTTGACAACGGAAAAAGATCTGGTCAAGCTCCGGGAGCTTGACCCGGCCCTGCCGGTTTATGCCCTGCGGATGGAAGTTAAAATGGCTGACGAGTTTACTGATTTTATCCGGGCCGGGCTGGTTGCCGCAAGAAAAGATGTAAGTACCTTTTAGTGAGTTGGATTGCTCAAAAGGCAGCAGCCGGGAGATAAGGATTATTCGGAAGTCTGTGAGCTGTCACGTTCTACAAATGAAATGTGGTATATCCCCTAACCCACTAAAGAATTGTAGGTCTGCTTGAGCGCAGCCGATAAGCGAGCAAAGCGAGACATCGAGAATAGACAGTTAATTAATTGCTCTATTTGCAGGCGCAGACAATCATGGCCTGCCCGGCATAAGCGCGGTCAGTGCTATAGCATATTTTTTGAAAACCGGCATCTGTTGCCATTTGTTTCACGTCATCTATACTCCATTTGTATAGCATTGGAGCCAGGAAATACTCATTAAGCATTTTTACATGATTATAATGTTTTTCCATCTGGGGACTGAACCTGCCTTTATTTTTCAATTCTTTTTTTATCTGCTTGAACAGCTTATTCAGATTTGTCTTTTTCTGCGGCCCGCTGATTCTCGCCTCGCCGCCCGGTTTCAAAACCCGGTATGCCTCAACTAGACAGGCCATTGCGTCATTTTCATCCAGGCTGTATAAAACATTATTCATAATCACCACATCAAAATAATTATCAGGGATACCGGCCAGCGAACTGATATCCTGTTTAATTATCATTACTCCTGAACCACGGTCGTCATAACAGATATAATCTTCACATTGATAGCGGAGAAAACTCAGCATTATGGGATTATTTTCCATGGCAACAACCAGCCGCTGATGGCCTTCAATCAGCCTCCGGGAAATATTGCCGGTACCGGCTCCCAGGTCAAGCACTCTGGCATCAGTTGCAATCGAAGATATCTCCCCGGTTTCTCCAAGAATAGTACTCAGCAGTTTTGGATAAACATCAGTATTGTTTAAAACATTATTGTATGATAAGGCATACTCGGACCAGATTAATGTTTTCCGCAGGAAGGCGAATAAATCCTGCCAGAATACATATTTCATTTTCGGTTCGGCAAAAGATGGTTCAATGGTAATAAGCCAGCCCGAACATTTCCCATCATCGCCAGGCATCTGAAATGCCCGTTTTGTGCCCGTGATCAAGCCGTATTTCCGGCTTTTAAATTTGATTGTTTCAATATCAAAAACAGGGAGTTCTTTTCCAGAAAAAACCTCAAGGCCGTGATCAATAACCTCCTGATAATTTTCCAGTAGATAAACCCACTCAAGCACTGTTGTTCCACGCATCCCCACCATGCTGTGATCAAATGCCAGGTTAAAAGCGCCATTCCAGTCAAGTATACGAAAATTTTTATCCAGCATATACATGGGAATCAGGACATCAGCCCTGGGCATACTCCGTAGAGCTTCAGAATCCTCCAGAATTTTAAAGGGCGGCGCGTCACTGCCGGGTATTGATCTTGCTTTAATTTCAGTTATTTTTTCAACATATTCTGTCCGTTTGTGACGCTCACTCCTGGTCAAGGGAGTTACTGTAGGGGATTCAGTTTCTTCGATTGAGATAAAATCAATATCAATTGGGCCGCTCTTGATGCTTTTTACCAGCAGACCGCACACAATCATTGCCCCAACAATTATAAATGCGAACCCGGCAAAAAGTTCGAGACTACAGTTAGGATTTCCGCTTTGATGGATAAGACTGAAAATGATCAGAAATATGCCAAACGAAATAATTATATAGCCGAGAACATCAGTCTTTGTTGATTTGCTCATAATAAAATTTCCCGAATTATGTAACTATTCACGGGGTAAGCGTCCTAAGCTTTTTTCCAAGACTCGGCTTGAAAAAATAGGCCTCCGGCAGCTCAACTAATGATCGTCTGTTGAATTGTAGGTCTGCTTGAGCGTAGGGTGCGTATCACGCACCATTCCCGGCTCCGGCATCATTTTTTTTTGGTGCATGGTATGCACCCTACACATGCGCTCAATCAGACCAACGGTTTGAGTGCCGCCACCACATATGGAGAAGTTACCAAAAATCAAAACAAAAAATTGTTTAGACAATGGCCGTAAGCGTCCTAACTTCGCTAATCCCCGCAATTGTAGCTGCTTACAGGATGCAGGTAAGCGATCAGCGGGAGATTCCGGGTGATTTTCGTGATCAGGTCGGCGCAGCGTATTAGTCATACGTAAACCGGATTGATCGTGGACAGGTAAGCGAGTTTGCGAGACTCCGGATTCAGCACCCTGTGAGCAGTTAGCGGATTATAACAGTTCAGGACAGTATGGCAGCCTCTGTCAATTTTATTGAAGAATGTTTCGCGCCTTTGGGGTAAGCTCCTGAAGCATCGCAACAGCCGGGACATTAACATAGGTAAATTTTTCACACTTCATTCCCTCCCCCTCAAGAAGCCGAAAATTGCAGCGTTGGTAAAATGGAACATGATCCTCGTTGCAGGCCAGAAATAACACATCGATTTGCCGTTTTTCGGCCAGGGTTTTCAGGGAATCCACCAAAACCTGCCCTAATCCCTGTTGTCGATATTCCGGAGCCACTATAACCCGGCTTACTTCAGCTTTTTTTAATTTATTACGAAGCAGCCGGGAGTAAAATTTATGAAATCCCTTAAAGGATTGCAGAACATCAAAGGGATGCATAATTTGCTTAGGATACTCAAGACTTCTGGTCAAAACAGGGTCATTAAGTTCCGTAACAATCTGCTGCACCATCGAGGCATAGCGACTTTCCCGGCCCATGGGAAATACCAGCCTGGCCAGGGCAGTCATTTTCCCGTTCCTGGCAAAACAGCCGATCGGGACGGCAGTTCGGTCGGAATAGTTTAATTCCAACCGACTGGCATGACTGTTATATTCTCCGGGAATAAAATTCAGCTCATTCCAGACCTGGTAACGAAGAGCAAAATATTGCCTGAATTCATCTATATCTCTCAGTTGTCTGACTTTATATTTATTTTTAGCCTTGATCCGTAAAATAGATTTTTTTAAGGCTGGTATCGTATTCTGGACATGAACAATAGGTTGACAGGAAGGAAAGAGCGAGGCAGTAGGAGATTCATCCGGTTCAATGTCACCAGGAAAGGGCCGGGGCGGCCTGATAATTATTTCTCCTGTTCCAGGCTGCCGCAGATAGGGATCAAGTTCTTTATCGGCAAAGCCGATAGCGATAAGCACCCCGGCCTTGTCACGGTAATAAATCCGATTAAAGGCATCAGTAAGATTTTGTTCCTGGTCAACACGACATATCGCCTTCCTGTAGTTGGGTTGCTCTACATTCAAACACCATTCCCTTATTTTACTTAAAACCTTTCGGGCTCCCGGCTGCTTGTAGACAACAGTCACATCTATGGACATGAAAGTCTCCCTGAAAGACATATCAAAAGAAATAAAATCAAATGAGTATTTTTTCAATCTTTTGATTTACTAAAATATCAGTTAGTTATATTGATGATTATTTAACTTGTCAATATAAAAATATATTTATTTGTTGGGTTTTTGTTGGCATTTACCCTAAATTCGCCATAATAGCCTACAAAAAAAGACACTTATTCGGTCGCTAAATATTCGGCTTTGATTTTTATTATTATTTCATTATGTTGGTTAGCATAAAAGATGATAGATGATAAGAAGTTGCTTTTGACCATCTATCATCGTAACTACTCATGGGGTAAGCGCTATAACTTCGCTAACCCCTGTAATTGTAACTGGTTACAGGGTGCCGTAGATTTTCGTGATCAGGTCGGCGC
>JANTGB010000273.1 GCA_024763115.1 Desulfobulbaceae bacterium
GCGTTCACCAGCACCTCACGGAGTCTACGCTTACCTCTTCGCCCGTTTGGGCCTTCTCGAATAGCACAAGTATGCTTCGAAGTCCCAAACGAACGAACCTAAGGCACTGGTAAACACTTACAGGACTGAAGGTTATCGTAAATTTGGTGCCCTGGTGAACGGTTACATATTTTTGGAAGCGACTTGAAACGCCGCGTCCATACTCACTGTCCTGTCAGTGCCGGAGGATTAAAGCTCAATATGGAATTCCGGCTGAAGTCCGTGATTCGTCCCCCCCTCGATTTGGATGAAGTTTGGTCTTGCCCGACTGCCTGGCGCTGAGGAAAATAATCATCTTACCCTTGAACAGACGTCTTATTATGATATTTGTAACTATTCGGGCAGGGTCGTAAAGCTATCATAACTATTAACTGTAGCTACTCAGAGATAAGCAAACGAAGTGAGACTCCGCGTGCTTTAGATGTGTGCGATCTGGCCGACGCAGCATACTTGTGTTATGTAAGACGCCTGATCGTGCGCAGATGTAGTACAGATGAACAGTTACGATATTTTTTGGTCTGAGCAATGGGCAACTTTCGACAGTATAAATTTTTAACAAGATCACCCAAAACAGGAGATATTTTATCTCTGTTAGAGAAATGTTAGGATTGTGTTAGCGGCAATAAAATTACTTGCGGCTCCTTGAAAAGCATGTAATTACATTAAGTATGTATTGATTTACCTCAAACAGGGGAAAGGAAAGACATGCCGCAAATACACATTCTTATAATTGAAGACGAAGAAAACATTGCCCAGCTTGTCAGTTATAATCTCATAAAAGCAGGATTCCATGTAACCTGTGCTGAAAGTGGCGAAGACGGATTAAATCAGGTGAGATCCTCTGAAATTGATTGCATTCTGCTTGACCTCATGCTGCCGGGCATGAGCGGAAGAGAGGTCTGTGAGGTTTTAAAGGCAAGTGAGAAGTTTTCGGGTATTCCGGTTATCATGCTGACCGCCAAGGGAGAAGAGGAAGATATTGTCGGCGGCCTGGAGTGCGGCGCTGATGATTATATTACAAAGCCTTTCAGTCCCAGGGTTCTTGTCGCTCGTTTGAAATCCGTGCTGCGGCGCAGCAAGGGGCCTATGCCGCTTGACAAGACGCCGGAGCATGAGGAATCCATCCTGATTCATGAATTGCAGATTAACATTGGGCGACATGAGGTCCTGCTTAATGCTGTTCCGCTCCAGCTCACCATGACCGAATTTTCAATTCTGGTTCTGCTGGCCGGTCGTCCGGGTTGGGTTTTTACCCGCCAGCAGATCATTGACCACGTTCGCGGTTATGAGTTTCTGGTTACCCCCAGGGCCGTAGATGTCCAGATTTTCGGCCTGCGCCGGAAATTAGGCAAGTACGGTGAATATATCGAAACAATCCGGGGCGTAGGTTACCGGTTTAAAGAATAGAGGGAACGTAACTACTCATCGGGTAAGAGCCTTAATTTCGCTAACCACTGTAACGGTTTACAGGGTGCCTGAGATTTTTGAAATTTAGCCGGCGCAGCGTATTCGGCATACTTAATCGTGGACAGGTAACCGAGCTTGCGAGACTCCTGATCCGGCACCCTGAGAGCAGTTACGAATAGAGAATTGATTTTATGCGCCATCAAAAACTTATCTGGCAGATATTTCCAGCCAATATCATTATAACTTTTCTGGCAATGCTGGCTGTCACCTGGTACAGCAGCGTCTCACTTCATGATTTTTACATCAATGAACTTGAAATCGGCCTGAAGGCCCGTGCCGTGCTCATTGCCGACATGGTCGGCAGGGCGATTACCCTGAATAAAATAGATTCATTACGCGATTTTTGTGTAAAAGCAGGTCGGGCCTCGGAGACGAGAATTACTGTTGTGAACCCGGTCGGCAAGGTTATTGCCGATTCCAATGAAGATCCCGACAACATGGATAACCACTCAAACCGTCCTGAAATTCGTGAAGCCAGGCAAAATAAAACCGGAGCTTCAATCCGCTATAGTCATACCCTTGATCAGAATATGATTTATGTTGCTGTTACGATTCCCTCGGCAACAACTGAAGAAAAGCTGCATGGTAACGACCCGGCAACTCCATCTGTCCTGCGGATGTCCGTGCCTTTGACATCCATTGATAAAATTTTACAATCTATCCGGTTGAAAATCGCTATGGGAGTTATTCCTGTTATCTGTGTTGCCGCATTTATCACTTTTTTCGTCTCCCGTCTGATAAGTATGCCGCTCGACAAAATGCGCCGCACCGCAGAGCGTTTTTCAAGGGGAGATTTCAGCCGGAAAATGGCGGACAGTTTAACTTTAAAGGCATCCAGTGAAGTTGTTGCTCTGGCCGGGGCAATGGATAATATGGCCGGCCAGCTCAATGAACGGATTCAGACTATTGTCGAGCAGCGAAATGAGCTTGAAATTGTTTTTTCCAGTATGAGAGAGGCCCTGATTGCCGTTGACGGCCAGGGGCGGATTGTAAATTTTAACAATGCTTCAGCTGAAATGTTCGAGGCTGATCCCGCCCAGTGTCATGGCAGGCACTTACCTGAAATTATTAGAAATATTGATTTACAGCGCCTGGTTGAAAAAATTCTTGAAAGCGGTCTGCCGGGGGAAGAAGAAATCTGCCTTGGGGATGGCGTTTCTGCCCGGTATTTACATGTTAACGGTGTTCCTTTGCGAGACAGCACAGGCCGTAAAACCGGGGGGCTTCTTGTTATCAGTGATATTACTCATACGCGGCGTCTTGAAAATGTCCGGCGTGATTTTGTCGCTAATGTTTCCCATGAGCTGAAAACCCCGGTAACCTCAATCAGGGGCTATGTTGAAACATTGCTTGACGGCGCTCTTGATAATCACGATGACGCCCTTCGTTTTCTAGCTGTTGTTCAGCGTCAGTCTGAACTGTTAAGTTCTATTATCGATGATTTGCTTACTCTTTCGCGGATTGAAGAAAAAGGAGAAAAAGAAAAAATAGCGCTCCAGGTTCAAAATATAAAACCTGTTCTTGTTGAGGTTGTCGAGTCCTGCCGGTTTAAGGCTGATGAAAAAAACATCAAGCTTGTTCTTAACTGTCCCGACAACATAGAAATAAAAATGAACAATACTCTGTTTAAACAGGCGGTGGGCAATTTAGTTATTAACGCCATAAAATACAGCGAGGCCGGAAGTGAAGTAATAATACGGGCCGAGGAAGTTGATGATGGCGCTGAACAGATGGTTATCAGTGTTGAAGACAGAGGCAGCGGTATTCCCGGTGAGCATTTATCCCGGATTTTTGAAAGATTTTATCGAAATGACAAGGCGCGGAGTAGAAAGCTCGGTGGTACCGGGCTTGGCCTCTCAATTGTAAAACATATTGTCAAGGCCCATGGTGGAGTTGTTGACGTGCAGAGTGAGGTAAACAGGGGAACAGTTTTTTTTATCAGGTTGCCGGGTTCCGTATCAGCCGGAGGACAGGACAGCAGTTCGGCATAAAGTTCATGTATCGAAAAATGCAGCTATTCAGCTGCGCGCGATGTAGTTCATCCCAAGAATCAATCACATCCTTTATTATGAAGCTTTTACGTAACTACTCATGGGGTAAGCGCCTAATGAGTGCAAACTGGAGTATTTGTAACTGGTTGCAGGGCACCGCATATTCGGAGTCGGAGTTTATGCCCTGTTTTTAAGGGTGTTTACCTCCGCGATCAGCCCGTCTTACATTGCACCAGTATGCTTTGCCGGTCTGATCACGAAAATCTAACGGAGTCTCCCTCCGGTCGCTTACCTGGAGTCTCCCTCCGGTCGCTTACCTGGAGTCTCCCTCCGGTCGCTTA
>JANTGB010000274.1 GCA_024763115.1 Desulfobulbaceae bacterium
CTGAAAAGAGCCCTGAGCCCCCTGAAGTTTTCTTCCACTTCAGCAGGTCAGGGTCTTTCGAAATATAACGGCTTACTTCAAAAAAAAGGTGGGCTGATGCCCGACCTTACGGCCTTGCAGGTACCTGGTCCACAAAACAGGAGTAACACCTTTGACGGTAATATTTTTCAGGCTGAAAAAACTTAGGGCTTGCTCTGCGCGTAATCGTTCACCAGTGCCTTAGATTTGTTCATTTGGGCCTGCGCTGCATACTGGTACTGTGTAAGCAGGGGCAGGTAAGCGAGGAATGAGACTCCGAAATGGACGAAGATGAGGTGCTGATGAACGATTACCGTATAACTAATACGCCGTGCCGACCTGATCGTAAAAAATCTCCCGGAGTCTCCCTCGGGTCGCTTACCTGCATCCTGCGAGCAGTTACGATATTTTCTACCATTTAATAGTTAGAGATCCCCAATAGGTACGAGGCCAGGCCATGGCGTAGTTATTTGTGCCGTAACCATGCCAGACCGCCTGACTGTAATGCTCATCGAAAATATTATCCACCATAAAGGAAATTTTGTATTCAGTCCCTTTACTGTCTGTAATAAGATATGACAGTGTCGTGTCAACCGTATCATAGCCGTCATACTCATACTCGTTGGTGTTGTCTATATAATATTCTCCCACATGTCGCCATTCGGCTTTTAATCCCAGACCATTGGAGAAAAGATATTCCGCACCGAGATTTATTATATTTTCGGGTATGCCGTTAATATCATTTCCTTCCAGTTGCGTGTCCGGATTATCCCGAACTTCCGTGTCTATAAAGGAGACATCCCCAAAAAGTTCAAGTCCTGATATGGGACGGAATTTGACTGCAAGTTCCACTCCTTTTCGTCTGGTATCTCCGGCATTTCTGTATATACCGGAGCCTGAAGGATCTTCAAGTATTTCATCTGTCGTATCAAGCAGGTAAACGGACATGTCAACCCAGAGTTTTTCTCCGGGTTCGTATGTTAAACCTATTTCATATTGTTTTACTTTTACCGGATCAACATTCACAGTGGGATCATATTTTGCTTCTCCTTTCGGCAGGGCAAAGCCTTCAGAATAACTTGCCCGCATGGTAAGCGGGTCAAATATCTGGGAGCTGAATCCCACCTTTGGACTCAGGTGATCATAGTCCTCCATATCATGCTTGAAAGCTGTTGAGCCCGGATCATGGTTTTCATAGTCTCCGCTGAAATTATCATAACGTAATCCCAGCTGCGGACGGAAGTAACGCGAGATATCCAGTTCGATTTTTCCAAACAGTGAAAGCGTTTCAATTAAAAACTGCCTGTTCTCGGTTTTTAAATCTCTGTGCCGGTTGGTGGTATTCCATCTCAACCAGTCCGTATTTTCATAATAATATTCAGCCCCCATAACTCCCCGGCAGGGAATGGAATAGATATTTGATTCAAAATTAAGACTCGCTCCTGTACCATATACATCCCGATCGTAATTTCTTTCAGTCTGCCCGCCCGGGTCATAGCCGAACTTCGCAAAACGGGTAAAATCCTGCTGGGTGGTATAGGCCCAGTAAAGAATACGTAACGAATCCGTTAAATTGTAGCCGAGATCAATCCTCTGGGTATAAAATTCTTTTTCTCCGCCGTCATCTTCAGCATTTACAGCCTGCTTGTCTGTCCGGTGGTCATCGTCAAACTGTTCTTTTGGAATGTAACCCGGGCCATCCCAGTATGAGCTGTGAAATCGTAACGAAACCGCCGCATCCAGTTTATCTGTTACGTCATAGGAAAACCGGGTGGAAAAATTACCTTTGAGCCAATTTGAATTTTCCTGATAACCATTAGTTTGATAAAATTGAAACGCGGAGTTATTATATAGGCCTGAACCGATATCGATTTCGCCGCCAAAGGCCCCCTGAACATCAGTTGTGTCATATGAGCCGTATTTAAACTTAAGCTGGTCATAGGAGCCTCTTTTTTTGGTAAAAAAGGCCAGGGTGCCGGCCCTGGCAAAATTACCTGACAGGACGGAAGAGGGGCCTTTGTAAACTTCAAGTCTATCAAGTTCAAGAGGAATGATAACATTCATGTCCGCATATCCGTCAGCATGGGACTCCCCTTCGTTCAGGGGTATGCCGTCTATATAAATAGCCGCGTCTCCTCCATGAGCACAGCTTCTGAAGCCTCTCATTGAAAAACTGTTAGCTACCCCGCCCTGATTGTAATTACCGATTTCAATACCGGGAATCGCCTTAAGTATGTCGGATGTCCTTCCCAGGTCTAACTTTTCAATTTGATCATCCGTTAAAATATTCTCAGTGCCGAGATTAAAAGAATAGGGCATGCCTTCTCCCTTTACCGTAATATCCTCTAACTTGACTGGTTTATTTTTTCCCTCTTCCCCAGATGCCGGGGAAATCATCAACATTGAAATAACACTAATGGAAAGCAACGTATATATCTTCTTCATTTCCTCCTCGCTCCCAATCTTGTCCTAGTCTATGTTAAACATGATATATGAGCGATAATTCTCATAATCGGCATCAGGATTTTTCGGGGTTTTAAATTGGTATTTTGCACAGACAAGCCATTTTCCCGCTTTGTTCATGCTTATCCCGGCAATACCGTTTTTATCCGTCTTTGTCTCAATGGGATAAGATTTTTTCTCCTTGAGATTATACCCTTCAAAGACTCCAAACACTGTGGCGTCTTTCAGTGGCTTGTCGTTATAAAGCACCAGCAGCGGCAGTGTCTGTCCAGGCCTTAATGTGGTTGGATTTTTCTGAGGAACAATCTCAATTTTATATCCAAGAATTTTTCCGTATGTATCCGAGCCGCTTCCCACAGTCAGAAATGTTTTTACGGATTTAACGTATTTTCCTCCTTTAATTGCATTCTTTACCTGGCTTCTGGGGGCTGCTACCCAGCCGTTTTTTGTTTCAGACCAGTATGACGGCATATTACTTGCCGTGCTGATAACATAAGTTCCACCGGCCAATATGGGTATTGTTGTCCTGGCGGCCTTATGATCTATCTGGGAATAGGCAAGGGGAATCTGCCGGCCATCAGGAGTCAGCAGTTTAAGTTGAAACCTGGTGATGTCGGGAACCTCAACCTCACCGAAATAGCTGTGACCGCTGCTTAATGCCGCATTAATGAAAGAATTTTCCTGCGGATGAAATGAGTCGGGAATAATCCAGTAATCATGGGCCGAAGCCGTAACGGACAAAAAGAACAGGAATAAAATTGATAATTGTAGTTTTCGCATAAGATCTCCTTCTCCACTTATCCACTAAAGTGTAAGTGGGTTTAGACTTTTCAGGTTGACCGTGAAAATATCCCGGTGATTATAAAATCACGGAATAATTTTCATGTACGGGAAGTGGCCGGAAAACATTCGGGAGCGAGATTTATGCCCTGTTTTCAGGGCGCTTTGCTCCGCTTATCTGATCCAGCCATGCTGATTCAGGGCTCACGCAAAAATAAATTAGTAGAGATAAGGCGTAAGGTGGGCATTTAGAGAAATGATCTAACTGCATGCAGCTGCGGCGTAGCAGAGCTACATGTTCCAGGATTGCGTAATTGCAGATTGCTAATCTCTATAATGTTCGGATTGCGCCTTGGAATGGGAAATTATTTTTGCGTGAGCCCTTATTAAAAAAGGGTAAAGATTACCCATGTGTTTCTGAATGGTAACTGCTCACGGGGGTAAGCTCCTTAATGTTGCCAACCACCGTAATTGGTAAGCGTTCACCAGCACCTCATCTTCGCCCGTTTGGGCCTTCTCGAATAGCACAAGTATGCTTCGAAGTCCCAAACGAACGAATCTAAGGC
>JANTGB010000275.1 GCA_024763115.1 Desulfobulbaceae bacterium
ATCAACATGTTACCTTCATGAGCTTCATGATCTTCATGGTGAGTCAGGATGTTTTTACAAGTTCATCATTTCTTAAGTTATTAAATTACCGCAAAACAAAAAGCAACACCACGGTAATGTTATCTTTACCACCGGCCTGATTGGCCTGATAGATTAAATTTTCTCCAAGACGCTCAAGGCTTGTTTCATTCTGAATCAACTGAATAATATTCCGATCTGGAACCATGCCGGTAAGGCCGTCTGAACAAAGCAGCAGCAAGTCACCCTGATTTATCTCCAGACGCTGAATAGTCGGTTCCACCTTTTCATCAATGCCGATGGCGCGGGTAATAATATTTTTGCGGGGATGAGTGGCCATTTCCTCCCTGGTTATGTCACCAAGCCGGTAAAGATCAAAAACCAGGGAATGATCATCGGTCAGTTGCAGCAACTCTCCGTTTCGCCACAAATAGGCCCTGCTGTCTCCCACATGGACAAGGCTTACTCCATCTTGATCAAAATAAAGGGAGACAAGGGTTGAGCCCGACTTTTTCCCGGCTGTTTCCCGATGAACCCGAAAATTAGCGTAATGGGCCGCACCCTGAAGCAAAGGGGCAGCCAGCATTTCTTCACTTAAGCCCAGTGGAGCCGTACCCTCTGGGGCGATCCTGAACCGGATAAAATTTCGGACAGCCTCAAGGGTCAGATGACTGGCAGCCGCGCCCCCTTCATATCCCCCCATGCCGTCGGCAACAGCAACAAGATTAAGCTCAGGATTAATGGTAAAATCATCCTCATTTGTTTTTCTGACTTTGCCGATGTCGGAAAAACCGGCGTAAATAAGTTCTCTATCGCCCTGTTTCATGCTTCCGACAGCTTTTTTCATAAAATTCCTCCCCCTTCAGGGGCTCAAGAAAAAATAATCATATTAATAAATTAAGGTAACTATTCAGAGGTAAGCGAACGAAGTGAGACTCCGTGTGCTTTAGCTGGGCGTGATAAGGCCGGCGCAGCATACTAATGCTATGTAAGACAGCCTGATCGCGCGCAGGTAAGCACCCTTAAAAACAGGGCTTAACCTTCGACTCCGGATGAAGTGCAGCTGAAAAGTTACATAAATATTTTGTAACTACTCACGGGGTAAGCGCCTAACTTAGCTAACCCCTGTAATTGTATGACACCGCTTCGCTGTTATTTACAGGGTGCAGGTAAGCGACCGGAGGGAGACTCCAGGTAAGCGACCGGAGGGAGACTCCGGGAGATTTTCGTGATCAGCTCGGCGCAGCATATTAGTCATACGTAAGCCGGGCTGATCGCGAAAAGATTCGGTGCCCTGTGAGCAGTTACAATAATTTGATATTAATACAAAACAACCGTAATGAAAAGAATATTGACGATTTTTTGATAACATGCTAACTTTCTTGTGATTCAAGTTCCGTTTGTTTATATTTTATTTATATACGGTAATAGTCATGGAAGGAGGTAGTTACTTGACCAAAGATGTTCAAACTATGTCACTTCTGCCCTTTCTCTCTCCGACCGATTCAAAGATTTACCTGCGGATTCCGCAAAAATATTCAGCCGGCGCCCCGGCAAATTCATTTCCCTTCTTTGTCTTAAATGAACCGGACAAATTCAGCCGCCTGATTCCCGCAAGTTTTGTCAGCCAATCCGGGGAAACAATAAAAAATATATTTCTTCTTATTCAACGGGACGAAAATTTTCCGGCCCAGGCCGTCCTGCCGCTAGACAACCATAAGATAGAAGAACTCTGGCAGACAGTCGGCACAGCATGCGGCCGTGATGGTCATTTAATCAACCTGAGCGAAGATAATCAGGCTAATAACAAACAGCCGCCTCTCTATTCTCCTCTTTTTTTCTGCCGACGGGAAAATATTTATTTTCATCCGCCCTGCCCTGATTGCGGCAGCCCCTTGAGCCGGTGCCGGGACGACAATCTGCTGCTTAAGCTCGGGCTTTCTCCTTTTTCCACTACCTTAAAAAAATATCTTTACTGTCCCTCCTGTGCCTCCTCTGTTGAAAACAAAAAATTTTATATTCGCGATCATGACGGCACTGACCCGGATTTCGTCCTTGCCTGTCCCTCACTGCTCAAACAGTACGCCCGACTGACTGCCGGCAATAAGGAAACAAACAGCCTGCCCTGCATTACCTGTCAGGCGCAGCAGGAATGTTTTGGCCCCGACTACCTGGTTCAGGAACGGATTGTTCCCTTATCATTTTATGATTTCTATTTGCTGGTTACAGCAGCCATTCCTCTCAAGGCCCTTGATTTTCTGGCTATGACGACAGATGAACTTTTGTCCGCCGATATTGAAATGAGCGCCTCATCGGAGAGGGAAAAAGAACAGCCGACCCCGGTGCCGCAAGTCGCCCAGTCGCCGCCTGTTGCTGAATATCGGAATATTCACGACATTCTTATTCGCCTGAAAGCTGAACTGGAGGAGAGCCGGGAGGCCCGGATTGAGCAGGCGATTGAGCCGGAGCCGGCGGCTCCTTCCCTGCCTGAAGAGCAGGAAGCAGATGATGATCTTGATAAAACCATGATCCTTAATACTGCTGATATGTTCCCGGAAAAAGAAGAGAACAAACCGGCGGCCCCTGTTTCTCCTTCCGCTGTTGAGGCGGAAGATGAGGATCCGGATAAAACCATGATTATCAACACTGCCGAGCTTTTCCCCGCCAAAGACCGGAGCAAGGCCGCAGATGAGCAGCCCCGGCCCCCGGTTGCCGACATCAAGGCTGAGGATGACCTGGAAAAAACAATGATTATCAACACTGCCGACATCAGCGCCACCGTCTCTCAACATTCGGCAACTACCAAAGATAAAAACAATGAAGAAGAGGAAGATGAGGAAAAAACAATGATCCTTTCAGCCGAACAGATTGCCCAAATGACCAAAAAGAGATAAAATGGATAACAGGGAATATCTTGACATTCTTGCGGCTGAAATTAAAAAAATTCAGCATTCCAATCCCGACAACAGTGAAAAACGAATTGTTGAGTATCTTAAGGGAAGTCTCAAGACCTATAACCGGGAACAGCAGCTTGAGGCGGTAGACGATCTTATCAATCGTTTTGCAGCTCCTGCCGCAAGTCCGCCTGAGATCACCCCCCCGGCGCAACAACCTCCCCCGGAACAAAACCAGCTGCTTGAAATTCTCGGTGAACCGGAAAAAATTCTTAATTTATCCCCGGAAGAACTGGAAAGAAGAATTAATGCCGCCTTTACAACAATTTTTAAACAGTTAAACGAAATAACCATAGGTATCACCGCTTCTTTTTCCGACCAGCCGCCGGAACAGCCAACTATCCAGAAGTCTATTCTGGCTTATCTGGACGGCACAAATGATCTGGACGGGCTTAAGGCCCATCTGGAAATCGTCAAAAATGTTTTTGCCCTTACCCACCAGGCGTTTACCCAGGCTCTGAGTAACAAAATCAATGAAATTCTTACAGAACTTGATCCTGAACGGGAAGATGAAACAAATAATTCCGGCGGGCTTAATTTTGGCGCTTTCCATAAAGCCAAAAAATTTGATATGTTAAAGCAGAAACACCAGACCTTGAGCAGATGGTTTAATTCAGGCCTGTTAACCGAGGCCCTGCTCAAGGAATTTGAAAAAATTTATCAAAAATTATACGAAGAAAGGGAGACGTAAATGTTCGGCTAGCACCCCACGGAGTCTACGCTTACCTCTTCGCCCGTTTCGGCGTGATTCACATAGTATACTATAGTGAACACGCCGAAACGA
>JANTGB010000276.1 GCA_024763115.1 Desulfobulbaceae bacterium
GGTGCCGTAGATTTTCGTGATCAGGTCGGCGCAGCGTATTAGTCATACGTAAGCCGGACTGATCGCGGAAATATGCGGTACCCTGTGAACAGTTACCAATTTTTCTCGTCTTCAGGGGGCAACCGGCCCAAGGCCGTAATATTCGGATAATAAACATGGCAAAGAAAAAAAAGAAGATAAAGTTACCTGAATTAGGCCCGGGAAGCATTTTGGTGGATAGTCATTGTCATCTTGACTTCCCGGATTATGCTGCCGATCAGGAAGAGGTTATTGCTGCCGCCGTCAAGGCCGGGGTAACCCGAATGATCACCATTGGTATTGATTACCGGACTTCTGCGGCGGCAGTGGCCCTGGCTGCTGAGTATGAAAGCGTATATGCGGCAGTGGGAATACACCCGCATCATGCAGCGGAAATGAGTGATGATGATTTGTCTGCCATTGTCGGGCTGGCCAAAAGTCCTGAAGTGGTGGCCTATGGTGAAGTCGGCATTGATATGGTAAAAAATTATGCTCCCCTTGAGGTGCAGAAGGAAAAATTCAGCCGGCAGGTTGCGCTGGCTAAAGAGCTTGAACTTCCCCTTATTATCCATGACCGTGAGGCGCACGCCGAAATTCTAGCTATCCTGCAAAAGGAGGCGCCGTTTCCGGCCAAAGGAGTGATTCATTGTTTTTCCGGTAATCTTGATATTGCTTCCCGGTTTATGGAGCTTGGTTTTTATATTTCAATTCCCGGCGTGGTTACCTTTAACAAGGCGGAAGAGTTGCAGGAGGCTGCCCGTCGCATTCCCCTGGAGTCTCTGCTGGTTGAAACTGATGCCCCTTTTCTTGCTCCGGTGCCGAGGCGGGGGAGAAGAAACGAACCGGCTTATGTGCTGTATACGGCGCAAAAGGTGGCTGAGTTAAAAGGTATTACCCTTGATGAGGTGGCCGGCACCACCACCGCTAATGTTGAAAAACTTTTCCATTTGACCAAACAGTTATGACAAATATTAGAGAAAATCTGGCGGAAATCCGCAGACGGATAGCAGCGGCAGCCCAACGGGTGAAGCGGGATCCCGCTGAAGTTTCCCTGGTGGCGGTCAGTAAGAAAAAGCCTCTGGCTGATATCATGGCAGCCCATGGGGCCGGGCAAAATATTTTTGGTGAAAACTATCTGCAGGATGCCGGGGAAAAAATTAAGCAATGCCGGGAAAAACTCTGCTGGCACTTTATTGGTCATGTCCAGTCAAATAAAGCGCGACAGGTGGCGGAATTTTTTGATATAGTGGAAACTGTTGACCGGCTGAAGCTGGCCAAAGCCCTTAATAAGTATGCCGGTCGGTTTCAGCGGAGTCTTGATGTCCTGGTTCAGGTAAATATCGGTCGGGAACTGCAGAAATCAGGGGTCTTGCCTGAAAATGCTCCAGAACTGCTTGATAGTATTAATACTTTGCCTAATTTGCGTCTTAAAGGGATTATGGTAATGCCGCCGTACTGTGTGAATCCGGAAGAGAGCAGACCTTATTTCCGTAAGGCCCGTGAGTTGACGACTGACCTAAAAGATAGAGGATTTTTTGCCGACCTCAAAGTGATTGAGCTTTCCATGGGAATGTCCGGTGATTTTGAGGTAGCCATTGAAGAAGGGGCAACCCTGGTCAGAGTCGGAACAGCTCTTTTTGGGGCGCGTATATGAAAAAATTTATGTATGGAGGAAAATATGCCTGGTAACCAGCAAAAAATTCTAAAGATATTTGCTCTGCTGCTTATTGCTCTTTTCATTAACGGCTGCTCTAAAACATATTATTCAGCCATGGAAAAAATTGGAATCCACAAGCGGGATATCATGGTTGATCGGGTTGAAGCCGCCAGAGATTCCCAGACAGAGGCGCAGGAACAATTCAAAACAGCCCTGGAACAGTTTGGTTCCGTGGTGGAGCTGAAGAATACGGATTTAAAAAAGGCGTATGATAAGCTGAGTCGGGAATATACCGATTGTGTTGAGGCAAGTGACGAGGTCTCCGCCCGGATAGGCAAGGTGGAAAATGTCGCCAATGCCCTGTTCGATGAATGGGAAGAAGAAATAAAATTATACCGGAACAAGGGGTTACGGGATTCAAGCAAACAGCAACTGAAAAAAACCAGAGTTCGTTACCGGGACATGCTCGCGTCCATGCATGTTGCGGAAAAAAGCATGGAGCCTGTTCTGAAAACATTCCGGGATAATGTTTTGTTTCTGAAGCATAATCTTAATGCCCAGGCGATCGGCTCACTGCAATCCGAGTTTTTATCTCTGGAAAAAGATATCGATACACTCATTGATAATATGAATAAGGCCATCAGGGAATCCAACACATTTATTGCCCAAATGAAGTAGAAATATAGTAACTGCTTATCGGGTAAGCTCTTTGTATTTGTTAGTCATTGTATTTGTAACTGCCCGGGGTCTGCGCTTACCTGCAGGATACAGGTAAGCGACCATCGGGAAACTCAGGAAGATTTTCATGATCAGACCGGTGCTGTATAAGACAGCCTGATCGGACGCAGATGAAGTGCGGCTGAATAGTTACAAAATCTTTTTACCATGAAGCGCATGAAGGAAACGAAGAAGAGGAAAACGAGAAATCAGTATGTCAACTTAGAACTTTATGGTGAGTTAAGACTTTTTCCGAATTTATCTTTTTTGAGTGAGCCCCTGAGGTCGTTTTCAGACAACCATAACTTTAAACGGAGAACAATTATGAAGAAAATTGTTATAGCTTCAATTATAGCAGGGTTACTTGTCATGGGGTGTGGAAATGATAACAACAAGACAGAGACAACTCAGCACCAAAACATAAAAACTGCACATAAATCTGAAATTGTTTCTGAAGAAAAAGTTGTTTCTCCTACTGAGGAGCAAGTTTCGCAAAAAGCTGCTGAGGTGAAAAAAGCCGCTGAAGAACTGGCAACTGCAATAAAGGAAAAAACTGCTCCTGTGATTGAAAAAGCTAAAGAAAAAGCTATTGATCTCAAAGAAACGATCCAGGAAACAACAGAGCAGGGAATTAAAAAGACAAAAGAGACAACAACGGAGCTGGTTGAGACTGTAAAAGAAAAATCTGCGCCGGTGATTGTCAAGAGTATGGATACAGCGGCGGAAATTACCCATAAAGCGGTTGAAAAAGTTCAGGGTATGGGCACGTCGCAGCCAGTTGCCGCAGAAATTATAGTTCTTAAAAACAAAAAGGGTAAAATTATCTTTCCTCACAAGACTCACAGTAAATCATTTGCCTGCAAGACCTGCCATGGAGGCACGGAACCAGGGCCATTTTCCCTTGGTAAAGAAGCAGGGCATAAACTGTGTAAAGGCTGCCATAAGGAAAAACATGCCGGCCCCACTAAATGTTCAGGCTGTCACGCGAAAAAAGATACGAAAATTATTGAAGGGTGTTAGCAATTTATTATAAGACTGGAAAATCCGGCCCTATGGGCCATAACCGTCAAGCTAAGAAGGTAACATGCTGTAATAGCGAAAAAATACTGGACGCAACAACAACTGAGCCGATCATTACACTCTCGCCCCATCCTCATAATGGTGTCCACTTTTATGCTCCGGCGATAATAATTATTATTTTAGCCGGCGCGTTATTTAGGCGCTTACGACCATTGTCTAAACAATTTTTTGTTGTAACTACTCATGGGGTAAGCGCTATAACTTCGCTAACCCCTGTAATTGTAACTGGTTACAGGGTGCCGTAGATTTTCGTGATCAGGTCGGCGCA
>JANTGB010000277.1 GCA_024763115.1 Desulfobulbaceae bacterium
TTAGCTGTGCGTGATAAGGCCGGCACCCATACTACGGGCATAAACTTCGCATACTAATGCTATGTAAGACAGACTTATCGCGTGCAGGTAAGCACCCTAAAAAACAGGGCATAAACTTCGACTCCGGATGAAGTGCAGCTGAATAGAAGCATTAAACCAACCCAACCAGCCCGGCTAAACTATCCGCCAGAGAAACCTTTTCCGCAACCGGCTGTTTCAGATAGGCATTTAAATCATCAATCATCTCAATAGCCTGATCAATTTTAGCATTACTGCCCCCCGCATACGCCCCGATATTGATCAGATCCTCGGAACGACGATAGGTAGCCAGAATTTCAAGAAAATGATGGGCGGCCTCAACCTGTTCCTTACTCACAACATCCGACATGCAACGGCTTATGCTGTTTAAAATTTCAATGGCCGGATAATGACCCCGTCCGGCCAGATCACGAGAAAGGACAATATGACCGTCAACAATGGATCTTACTGCGTCGGCAATAGGCTCATTCATGTCGTCGCCCTCAACCAGCACCGTATAAATACCGGTAATACTGCCCTTGTCTTCACAGGCGCCGGCCCGCTCCAGAAGTTTCGGCAGCTGAGCAAAAACAGATGGCGTATAGCCGCGCGAGGTAGGCGGTTCCCCGATTGCCAGCCCCACCTCCCGGCTCGACATGGCAAAACGGGTCACGGAATCCATCATTAGAATAACATCCCGGCCCAGATCCCGGAAAAACTCGGAAACAGCCATGGCCAGATATGCGCCCCGCATCCGCACCAGGGGCGGCTGATCCGAGGTTGCGACAATCACCACGGAACGGGCCAGGCCTTCCTCGCCCAGGTCGCGTTCAATAAAATCCTTCAGCTCCCTGCCCCGCTCGCCAATCAGGGCAATAACGCTGATATCGGCTGCCGTATGCCGAGCTATCATGCCCAGCAATGTACTTTTGCCTACCCCGGAACCAGCCATTATACCTATACGCTGCCCCTTGCCCAGGGTAAGCAGACCGTTAATCGCCCGAACTCCCACATCAACGGGCTCCAGAATTCTCTGTCTGAGCATGGGATTTAACGGTTCCGCATAAAGAGGATACTGCTCTTTTATTTCTAAAGGCCCCTTGCCGTCTACCGGATTGCCCAGTCCGTCAATAATCCGCCCCAGCAGGGCCTGGGAAACCGGCACCCGGGCCTGGCCGCCAACCAGCCTTATCCTGCTGCCCGGCTCAACTCCACGCATTTCTCCCAGGGGCATGAGCAGGATTCCGCCTTCCCGAAAGCCGACAACCTCGGCCGGTACACTCTCCCGGCCCCGAAAAACATCCACCTCGCAGATGCTGCCCACCGGAATACCGGGGCCCCTGCTCTCAATGACCATGCCGACTACCTGGCTGACCCGGCCCTGGACTGAGACCAGCGGCGTTTTTTCAATCGTGTCGATACAGGTGGCCAAATTCATCAGCGGCTCTCAGGCTCCAGTTCTTCCTCACTCTTTTCCGGCTCATTTGTTTGCGGCTCTGCCGCTGCTTCATTATCCGCCCCCTCCTCCAGGGCGGCAATAAAGGCCTGATCAACTACTTCATATAATTTTTCCAGCCGGACTTCAAGCGTGGCATCTATTTCACCAAAATCAGTCTCCAGAAAACAGCCTCCGGCTGCTATCCCTTCATCGGCAACCAGGGTAAGCTGTTTGTGACCGGCCAGGGAGGCATCCAGACCTTCAGTGTTAAGAGTGGCATAATCGTCAGGATTAAGAAGAACCTTTACCCTGGAATTTTCCACTACATATTCCATGGCTTCATGGAGACCGGCCCTGACAACCTGGGGATTAGTCAAAATTTCCTGGTTAAGCAAGCGGTTACTGACGGCCTTGACCAGGGGCAGCAGGTCCCGCTCATACTGTTTATGCAGGATTTGCCGTTTATTATGAATAGCGGCAAGCAAATCATCCACCCTGCCGATGCGTCCGGCAAACTCCGCCTTGCCGGCGGCCAGACCTTCCTCCCTTCCCCGGGCAAATCCTTTTTCCCGGGCCTGCTCTTCAATTTCCGCGACCCCGGCCTCAGCCTCAGCCACCATTTTTTCAGTCTCAGATCTAAGCCTGTCCTGCTCTTCTCGAAGAACCTGGAGAGGATCAGGCCCGGCCATATCAACGTTACCCGACTTAACCTGCCAGAGGGACTGGAGAGAAACGAATTTGTCACTGTTCTGTTCAGCAATCGCGTTTGTCGGCAAATCAATGCCGTCATCACCTGCATCAGGCCTCATTTTGATAATATTAGACAAATTCATCCTCACCACCGCCGCCTGCCATAAGCTGAACCTTACCCTCCTGCTCCAGACGTTTGGCAATTTTAATAATTGACTGCTGGGCACCCTCGACATCCTTCAAACGAGTGGGGCCCATAATTTCCATATCTTCCTTTAACATATCCACTGCCCGGGAAGACATATTGGCAAAAACCTTTTCCTTTAAATCTTCCGAAGCATTCTTCAGGGCCAGCTTCAAATCATCCGTTGAAACCTCTTTAAGGATGGCCATGATACCCCGATCATCAACACTGAGCAGATCCTCAAAGACAAACATCAGGCGGCGAATTTCTTCAGCCAGGCTTTCCCGCTGCTCTTCCACTCCCTCAAGAACCTGGCTTTCCAGGGCCCGATCGGCATTATTCAAAATCTCGGCCACGGTTTCCACTCCACCGAGGCGCTGGCCTTCCATACCCTCCACTGAAAGAAGTTCATCCTGCAAAACCCGATCAACCTCAACTAAAATATCCGGGCTGACCTTATCAAGCTCAGCCATGCGCATGACCACTTCGACCTGGGTTTCTTCCTTTAATTCAGCCAGAATCGCGGCAGACTGCATAACATCAAGGACGGAGAGCACCAGGGCTACGGTCTGCGGATGCTCATTACGGAGGAAATTATAAAGTACCTTCGGCTCAAGTTTCCTGGCCTTCTGGAACAGGGTCAAGCGCCAGTCTGAACGTATTTCCTCTAGAATGGCACTGGCCTTATCATTATTTAAAGCCCGTTTCAGGGCCGACTCCAGCATGTCATTACCGGACAGAAACAGTTCATCCCCACCCGCATCCGACTTGAATTCGGAAAGCAGGGCCGCAATATCTTCCTTGTCAATATGATCCATCTTGGACATCTGCCGGCCTACGGTCTTGATCTCCACCTCTTCAAGCCGTTTAAACACCTGAGAAGAAAAATCCTCCCCCAAAGTCAAGAGAAAGATAGCAGCCTTCTCGGAACCGGTAAGATTATCAGCTGATGCCTCTTTTTTTGCCATCGATTATGCCTCTTCCCGGAGCCAGCGCCTTACCAGATCAGCCGCCCGGTCAGGATCACTCTGGGCCAGTTTAAAAATTCGTTCCTGATCCGTCATGCCGATGGGTGACAGGGTAAGATCCTCTTCCTCTTCACCGGTGCCGGCCAATTCTTTTTCCGCCAGTTCAGCGGCACGCTGAGCCGCCTCCTGCTGGGCGGTCATCAGGCGGAAGAATGGTTTAACCACGAAAAGCATGAAAAACAGGGCAAGCAGCAGAACAACCACCGGCACAACAAGACGCTCGGCCAGGGCTTTCCATTTTTCCACCTGATCAACTTTCGGTTCGGAAACATTAGAAAGATAGAAAGGCATGCTGACAACCTCTACCTTATCGCCGCGTTCTTCATCAAAACCAATGGCATTACTGGCCAGTTT
>JANTGB010000278.1 GCA_024763115.1 Desulfobulbaceae bacterium
CGATAATAAAACCGTTCAGCTTTTTCGCCTGGTGCGGCAGGCCCAGCTTGCCGGTATGGCAGCCCTGAAAGCCGGAGTCAGCTGCAAAGATGTTGATCTCGCGGCCAGAAAAATCATAAAGGACGCCGGTTACTTGCGTTAACCGGATAGCCCCTTAAATTTTTTATCCGTCTGTTTTCATTGTCCGCAGAGAAAGCAGTTCCTTGTGATCACTGATTTCTTTCATTTTTATCAGGGCCGCAATCCTGTCTTTAAGCACATCTGACTCCACCATGGCAAGCAGTTCCTTACGGCTCCGGCCCAGTACGGTAAACAGGGGGGAGTCCTCAACTTGAACCGCAACATGAAAAGCAATTATATCCCTTATTCCCAGCAGCCGCAGCTCGTTAATTTTTTCCGGGAAATGGCTTACCAGAATAGCCTGGGCAACAAAATCGGCAATCAGTCGGGAGCCGCATGACATGTTTTTCCGCAGGTATAAAAGATCCGAGTTGGCCAGGTTCTGCGCGTCCGTCACATTAATCTCCCGAAAACGTTCATAATAATAGCTGGTCATTCCCTGGAGGCTGGTCAGGGGCAGGGCTTTACGTTCATCTTTTTCCAGATTGAGAAAAAAACGGCCCTTTTTTTCTATAAAGGCCAGGGCTCGCCGGGGAAACATGCCAATGAAAAGAAACAGGGCTGGAGCGCTGTTGGCCGGCCAGTTATCCATAAAATAATAGGCTATAACCAGGGCCAGGCTGATGGCCAGAATAAAGCGAACCTGATAGCCGATAAAGGTCTTGGGATAGAGATCCTTAGTTTGAAAACGACTGAGAACATCTTCCAGGGTAAAGAGTAGAACTCCCAGAAAACTAAAGGAAAAAGCGATATAAAAGGGAATTGTGTGAATCATGGCAAGCTGTTTTGCCAGCTCATTATTCAATGCCCCGCCATTTTTTATTTCTGTTGCCGGGGATTGGGCCTGACTGTCATAGAGAAGCCCTATGCCGCGATTTATTACTGTTTTCACTGCATCAGGGTTGTCTGTTTTGTCTTTCAGCCTTTCCGCGTCCTTGTAAATGGAGCCAAGTATATAGGAATGGGTGTAATAAACACTGCGGTTGCCGGTAGCGCCGTGATCCCTGTTCATTGTTATGCCTATCCCCAGGCAGACAAAGATAATCATAACCAGGGCAGGCATCAACCAGCTTAACATTTTGCCGAAGGTAACCGGTTCCAGTCCGGCCCGGTTGCTTGCCCCGTTCTCTTTTAGAAAAAGATCATAAAAAGTGTAACTGGATGCGACAAAGTAGATTGAGCCCACAAGAAAGCCGATCACAAAGGGTAAAAACCACGCTGACGGATGCCTTTCGCCCCAACCGGATGAATAGTAGTTTATGAGGAGGACGGAAACAAAGCAAAGGCTGTATAAGCCCCAGATGATTTTAAAGATAAGGCGGCAATGGTTGATTTTTGCCTGTGATACGCCCTTGGTGGTTGTCATTTTATTTCTCCGTTTCAGAAGTCGGCGGGCGGGAATTTTTCTTCAGACTTCAGCCATAAGCAACAGATGATCCCGGTAATTGCCGAACCGGGGCGACAGGCCCACGGTTTCAATCTCCTGCAGATGTTTATCCAGCAGCCTGCCTGCCTGTTGCGGAGAAAGGCCCTGGGTCACAGTAAAGGCAAGCAGCCGGTTTGTCGGCCCGGAACCCGCTGTTTCGTGGATGTCGGTAATGGCAAAATTTTCAGGGCAGCGATGGATTTCCGACCCTTCACCCAGGACAAAGGTGCCCTTGCAGACCGTGTGGATATATTCACGGTTTTTTTGCAGCATTTTCACTGTGGCCAGAAATTCCTCCTCTGTTTCCGAGGGAAAGCCGAAAAGGATAAAGACCAGGTTCATTATCCCGGCCTGGGCCGCGGCCCGCAGCACCTTTTGCACCTGTTCAACCCTGGTGCCCTTGCGCATCAGATCAAGAACCCGCTGGCTGGCTGACTCTACTCCCCACATTAATACCCGGCAGCCTGACTGGTGAATATTTTTCAGCAACTGCAGATCAAATTTTGCCGTGGGCTTGGCATAGGCCGCATAGGTTATATACAATTTCCGCCTACTTATCTCTGCCGCCAGTTTGCCGAATCGATCAGCTAGGATCATTTCATCATAAAAATTAAAACAATCCGCCCCGTAATGCTCCTGCAGTTGTTTTATCTGCTCCACGCAACGCTTGATTTTTATGGTACGGAAACGCAGATAAGAGTGATGATGGGTACAGAAGGCGCAACGGGCCCAGGGGCAGCCGCGGGAAAGCTGCATGGGCAGGATGATTTTCGGGCTTAAGTAATCGGTCAGGGGAAAATCAGTAAAATCAGGCAGCGGAATTTCGTCAAGATCAGTAATGACTTCCGGAGGATTTGTTTTGACCTGTTTATCCTGTAGATAGACAAGATTGGGGACAGCGGCGATTGTTCGCCGTTCCTGGAGATGCTCGCATAAGCCGAGCAGAGCCTGTTCTCCTTCACCTGGAATAAGAAAATCTATATGGCGGCTCAGGTGATATTGCTGCTCGCTGCCGGCAGCAGTCAGGGGCCAGGCCTCGGTCAGCAGCCTTTCCGGCTTAATCATTACCCCGATCCGGGCCCCGCCCAGAACCGTGGGTATATTTTTATCTTTTCTGCTGATTTTGGCCAGCAGGGCGGCAAATTCCATCTGCTGGGTAAAGAGAACCGATATGCCCAGGAGATCAGGAGAAAACTCCAGCACCGGGGCCAGGAGATCAAGAAAAAATTTTTCTATTTTTTCCGGCACAGGCAGATCAAGCAGATATTTTTTGGCCATTTCAGCCATAAAGGCATTGAAGATGTTTTCAAAGCTTAAGAGAATATTGGCAAAATGATGATATTTCTTTACCGATAGATTCCGCCAATGGCTGTTTTGGAAAAAATCAAGCGTCTTTGCCAGATTATCTCTGGTGGTTGCTTCATCCCAGTCATAGAGCTTTATCTTAAGATTTTCCCGGTCAATGGCCTGAAAAAGCTGGAGATAATAGGACAGGCTTAAGTCAAAACAGCGGACTTCCACATCCGTAAGCTTTTGCCGGATATATGCAGATAAAATCGCCGGACCCAGCGGCGCGCTGGTGGGGCGGATAAAGGGAGGTGAGATAAGAGCAAGGCGCATATCAGAAACCAGAGGACAGAAGGTTGAAGTAATTTTGGGAGATATTGCCCTGCCCGATACCGGACAGTCGGGAACGGGCAGGACAGATGATTATTAAGCATCAGTCAGCCAGGGTAAATTTACCATCCTTGACCTGTAAAATAACCATGGAGTCAACTCCCAGGCCGGATTGCCGTCCGTATCGCCCATGACAAGCTCAAGCTCCCGGCCGTTAATTCCGCCTTCTTTGTTGATTTTATCAACCACCATTACCGCCACCAGTTTTGTCGGGGTGCCGATAAAACCGGCCGGACCGGAAAGGTCGAAAAAGGCGCTTATTTAGATATTGTCCGAGGCCAGGGCCTGAGCAGCCATCAGGACGACGATCAGAATAATCGTGTTGAACAGGCTTAGTTTTCTCATTTTCACATCCATTAGCTGATTAATCAGGGAATTTCTTTTCATAATGATGGTTTCGTAAAAAGTCTTAACTCACCATGAAGCCCATGAAGAGCTTGA
>JANTGB010000279.1 GCA_024763115.1 Desulfobulbaceae bacterium
AGTGCCCCGGATTTGTTCGTTTCGGCGTGTTCACTATAGTATACTATGTGAATCACGCCTAAACGGGCGAAGGTGGGGTGCTAGCCGAATATTTACGATAAGTTTTTAATAATTAAAGACAAAACAGGCAGTTAATGCAAAACGCAGCCCTGTACTGCGCTGATCCGAAAAAAATCAGCGACGCAAAAAAACTGGCGGCAGGTTTGAAATTAAACCTGCTCACCTCTCCGCCTCTGCCCGCCAATACTCTGATTATGGGCGCTGAAAGACTGGAACTGAGCCAAAGCGGTGAAGCAGGCCCGGTATTTGTCGATTTCAGCAGTCCGCAATTACTTTATCGGCTCAGTCGCGTCACCATAAAAAAAGAGGCCGTTGCCAGGGCGGTAGGCCTGAAGAAAACAAAACCAATTGTTCTTGACGCCACAGCCGGGCTGGGCCGTGATTCATTTATTCTCGCTGCCCTTGGCTGCCGGGTCATAATGCTCGAACGGTCACCGATAATTGCCGCCCTGCTGGCCGATGGCCTGCGCCGGGCTGCCGCCACAGGGCAAATTGCTCATATCCGACAGAGGATGACATTATATCAGACGGAAAGCAAACTCTTCAAGCTGGAATCACAGGCAAAGCCGGAAGTGATCTACCTTGACCCCATGTATCCGGCCCGCAGCAAAAAAGCCCTGGTTAAAAAAGAAATGCGCTGCCTGCGGGATATCGCCGGAACCGACCCTGACAGTGACGAACTCCTTAACTGGGCCTTGACCCAGGAAGTAATAAGAGTGGTGGTTAAACGTCCCAGGGATGCGGAGTGCCTGGCCCGGCGGCAGCCATCGTTTGTCGTTAAAAGCCGCAAACACCGCTTTGATGTCTACCTTAAGCCTTAGCCGCCTTCCTGATTGCCGAAGTAATTTCCTCCAGCCTTCCTTCACTGATATGCACCGGCACCTGATAAACCAGAAGGCGATCCAGCAGAGCGCTTGACCGGGGCAGGGCCGCCGGGTCATAAATCACCCGCTGCCTGCCGTCCTGATCCTTAAAGGGCCAGCCGCAGCGGCTCAAGGTGGCATTGGCGTGCAAATGCTCCCAATGGGGATAAAAATGCCAGCTGTTTTCGCCAAAGGCAATGGCCCCGGCATTATTCTGCCGCAGAATTTCATTTACCCTGACCGCCTGAGCCTTGTCTTCCAGAAAAAAACTGAAAAAAGTGGCGCTGTCCCCCTCGGGATCGAGAATATTACGAAAACTTACTCCCGGTATTTCTTCGGCAGCCCGGCGGAGAACAGCCTTGGTTTTTTTCTGGCAGGCCACCATATCATCAAGTTTAGCCAGCTGAGCCAATCCCATGGCTCCCTGAAGTTCCATCATCCGATAATTAAAACCGATAAAACTACGGCCCTCCCCTCCTCTGCCCCCGGGATTTACAGCGTGATCATGGCCATGATCATGGTATTCGGACATTAGTCGCCGGAAATCTTTATCATCCGTGATAATCATCCCTCCCTCGCCGGTAGTCATTGTTTTCACCGAATCAAAGGAAAAAGTGCCGCATTTACCAAACGTGCCCATATGCCTGCCGTTTAACCGGCAACCGGCTGCCTGAGCGGTATCCTCCAGCACTGGAATGCCATGGCGGTCGGCAATGGCTTTGATTTCTACAATTCGCGCCGGCCCTCCAAGCATATGAACCGGAATAATAACCTTTGTCCGCTCGGTAATCTTTTTTTCCAGATCAGCCGGATCCATATTCAGAGTTTCATCTACCTCGGTAAAAACCGGCATTGCCGAACTGTCGAAAATTGCCTCCCAGGTGGCGACAAAGGTAAAACACTGGGTAATTACCTCATCACCCGGCCCCACCCCCAGGGCGGCCAGAGCAACTTTTATGGCTGCGGTTCCCGAGGTTACGGCCTGACCATGTTTTGCTCCGCAATAGGCGGCAAATTTTTTTTCAAATTCTCTAACCTTGTAAATCCCCTGCCGCTGTTCGCCGAATTCATAACGAAAAAGGACGCCGGTATCCAGGACGTCCATGATCTCTTTTTTTTCTTCTTTGCCGAATACTTCAAAACCAGGCATCAGGTTTCTCCATTAATTTAATTATGACGATTTCGTAAAAACCTATTTTACCATGAAGGGCATGAAGGACACGAAGAAAAGAAAAACGTAAAATAAGTATATTAACTTCATGTTTTTCATGAACTTCATGGTGAATTAAGACTTTTTACAAATCCATCAATTGTATCTATTCAATCCAGACTACGTCCGTACTTTGCCCACTTCTCGTTTCCCGTTTCTCAGCTCCTGCGGGGTAATGCGTTTTTTTTACGCTCTAGGTCAGGCTTATTTATGACGCAGAGCGTCAAGGGTAAATTCCCACGCAGAGCATGGGAACCAGGGGCAAAAATTCGTACGTTCTCTCTCGCAACACCGCAGAGCGTCGGGCTGGTTTGGAGAAGTTACCTTTAAGCGTCTAATCCCAGCCCTCAAAGGCTGTTTCATAAATCCTTATTACCTCTGCAAGGGTTGGTTTGCGGGGATTATTTTCCACCGGCCTGGTCACGGTAAGGGCAATTTCCGCCATCTCCGGAATTTTCTCCCGGGGAATATCAAGTGCGGCCATGCCGGCGGGAATATTAACATCCTGATTAAGATTCCACACCGCGTCAACCGCGCCGCCTGCCGCTTCCCGCAGACTTGCCCCCTCAACTTCATTACCGAGCAGGACAGCGATTTCGGCAAATTTCTGCGGATTTCCGATTATATTGTAATCAACCACATATGGCAGCAATACGGCATTGGCCAGTCCATGAGGAATACCGAACATTCCTCCCAGGGGATAGGCCATGGCATGAACCAGCCCCACCCCGGCAGTGGCCAGGGCCTTACCGGCCAGCAGGCTGCCCAGCAGCATTGCCGACCGGGCCTCGAGATTATCGCCATTGGCGTATGCCTGACCCAGATTGGCGCTGATAAGTTCCATGGCTTCCATGGCATACATATCAGACACGGTATGCGCCTGGGTGGAGACATAGGCTTCAAGAGCATGGGTCAGGGCATCAATGCCCGGCGCCGCAGTTATTTTGGGCGGCAGGCTCAGGGTAAGGGCCGGATCCAGCAGGGCTGCGTCGGGATAAAGAGGATCGCCGTTCATTCCCCCCTTGCTGCCTGTCTCTTCATTGATAAACACGGCGGTAAAAGTGACCTCCGCCCCGGTTCCGGCCGTAGTCGGCACCATGATTTTAGTTAACCCCGGTTTTTTGATTTTCCCCAGGCCGAGATAGTCCACCGCCCTGCCGCCATTGGTAACCAGAATGGAAACAGCCTTGGCTACATCCATGGCTGAACCGCCGCCCACCCCCACCACACAGTCAGCATCCATTTTTGCTGCGATTTCCGCCCCTTCATCCGCCAGTTTCAGTCCCGGTTCAGGATCAACATGGGAAAAAACTTCATAGGGGATACCATCTTTATCCAGGGAGCCGGTAATCTTATCCGCCACTCCGCCACTCTGTAAACCGGGATCAAGCACCAGCAGCACTTTGTTGCCTGCGCAATCGTGGACAATCCGGCCAAGATTTTCCGCCATTCCCACGCCAAAATGAACAGCTGTCGGCTGAATGACTGAAAATTTCTGGGAGCCAAGCATAATTTTTACCCCTTAT
>JANTGB010000280.1 GCA_024763115.1 Desulfobulbaceae bacterium
TGCATCACATCTTTAGCCGATTTAATATCCCCAAAATCCTCAACGTAGCCCTGCTACGCCTGCGGTTTCGTGAACATTAAATCGGCTAAACCTGCAACACATTTTGGGTTGGAATTAGCCACGTTATTTCTTTACAGGCCCTAAGGATCTTACCCCGTGAGTAGTAACGCTTTACCATTTGATTGGTGGTTTCCGATCCGCTATTTCACCTCGCCGATAACCCGATCAACCTCATCACCGTCAAGCACCTCCTTTTTCTCCAGAGCTGCGGCCAGGGCATCAAGGGCCCGGCGTTTGGCTGTCAGGATTTCCCTGGCCCTTTCATGGCCTTCTTCCACCAGCTTTTTTATCTCTTCATCAATTAAGCGGGCTGTTTCCTCGCTGAAATTTCTCTCCTCCCGACCGCTGACCCCTAGATACATCAGGCGTTGTTCCTTGCCGTAGGTCAAAGGCCCCAGCTTGTCGCTCATCCCAAGACGGCAGACCATGTTATGGGCGATTTCCGTGGCCCGTTCCAGGTCATTCTGGGCTCCGCTGGAGACATCTCCGAAAATTAATTCTTCCGCTGTTCTGCCGCCCAGCAGAATGGCGAGCTGTTCTTTAAGTTCTATTTTGGTGGAAAGAAATTTTTCCGTAACCGGCAGTTGCAGGGTATAGCCCAGAGCCGCGACTCCCCGGGGAATAATGGAAACCTTATGAACAGGTTCGGCAGTGGGCAGACTTTTGGCCACCAGGGTATGACCTGATTCATGATAGGCCACTCTGTTTTTTTCCGGCCCATTCAAAACCCGATGCTTTTTCTCCGGCCCGGCAATTATCCGATCAATGGCCGACTCAAAATCAGGCATGGTTATCTGCTCACGTTTTTCCCGCACCGCACCGATTGCCGCCTCATTGGCAATATTTTCCAGATCAGCGCCGACAAACCCCGGAGTGCGCTGGGCAACCACCCGCAAATCGACATCAGGGGCTATCTTCATCCCCTTGGTATGCAGTTTCAAAATCGCCACTCTGGCCCCGAGATCGGGTTTGTCGACAATGATCTGGCGATCAAAACGACCGGCCCGCAGCAACGCTTTATCCAGAATTTCCGGGCGATTGGTAGCAGCCATAACCACAACCCCGGTGGAGGTGTCAAAACCATCCATTTCAGTAAGTAGCTGATTTAAAGTTTGTTCGCGCTCATCGTGGCCGCCCATGGCCGGTCCTATGCCCCGGGCTCCGCCAATGGCATCCAGTTCGTCAATAAATATAATGCATGGGGCTTTGCCTCTGGCCTGGACAAAAAGCTCCCGCACCCTGGCCGCGCCGACACCCACGAACATTTCAATAAATTCAGAGCCGCTTATACTGAAAAAAGGAACTTTGGCCTCTCCGGCCACGGCCCTGGCCATCAGGGTTTTTCCGGTTCCCGGCTGCCCGGCCAGTAAAACTCCCTTGGGCATCCGGCCACCCAGGCTCTTAATCCGTTCCGGCTCCTTGAGAAATTCTATTATTTCCTTAAGTTCCTGCTTGGCTTCCTCGGCCCCGGCCACATCAGCAAAAGTTACCTTAAGATCAGCTTCGGCATGAATATGAACCCGATTCTTACCAATATTAAGAAAATTCTGCCCCGGCCCCATTTTTTTCAGCATCCATTGCCAGACGAAAAACAACAGGGCAAAGGGGAGAACCCAGCTGAATATAAAAGTACTTAACCAGTTATTACCCTTGCGTACCGTGTACTTAACCCCGTTTTTTTCCAGATTTTCGGCCAGATCATTATTCCAGAGAGGCACAGTATAAAAATGGCGGGGCTTCCCGGTTTTTTTATCGTTTAAGGTCAAAACTCCGCTTATCAGCTTATCAGTAACAGTTGCTTCAGCTACTTCATGATTTTCCACATGAGCCAGGAACTCGCTGTAGGGCATTTCTTCCTGACTCACCTGAGCAAATCCCTGCCAGAGATAAAAAAAGGAGAGAAATAAGATAATATACAGCCAGATGGAAAACTCGGGCTGCATCCAGAATTTGCCGCCGGCCGGTTTATTTATTTCAATATCAGGATTTTTGCCGCCAGGGTTAAATTCAGTTTTTTTCATGTTCATTATCCATTTTTAACTCAGACAAAGGCAGAATAAAATAAAAATTATTCCCCTCTTCAGTAGCTTCACAGCCAACCTGTCCGTCATGCACGTCAACAACCCGCTGAATAAAAGCAAGGCCATGGCCTAACCCGGCAATACCTTCACTGTTTTCCCCTCGCACGCCTTCCTGGAAAATTGCCGTTCTTTCCTGGTCGTTCAGAGCCGGACCAGTGGTAAAAACGTTAAACTTGATCCCTTTTCTACCTGGTTTCGGGAAATTGTCAACCTCTTTAAAACCATAGGCCATGGCTTTGCGTTTCCGGCCATCATGCTCTATTTCTCGGGTATACTTCACTGCATTGGAAAAAAGATTGGCATAAACCTGGGACAAAAGGCCGATATCGACCATCAGGGGAAATTCCTGACCCGTCATATTTTGCGGTTTATCAATGGTTATGTTCTGGTTGGCCAGCCGATCCGCATACATTTCCAATTGAGGAATAATGATATCTTTTTCAACCAGACATTTCTGGGGATGAACCACCAGATGCCCCAGGCTGAAATGTTCCTCCCGGAACAGGCTTTCCAGAAAAAGAGAAATCTGTCTATGGTGTTTAACGAGTTCCTGGTGGCAGGATTGCAGATCATTTTCTATTGCCGCACATTCGGTAAATAACAGTTGACATTGAGCGGTTTCCGAGTTGTCTCTCCTTTGTCCTTCAGCTCTCTGTTTTATTTTATCGATCTGCTCAATCCTTTTTTCCAGCTTGCGCAGCAGGTATTTAAAATACATGTTGGGAACAATAACATTATGTCCTATATCCAGGGCCAGAGAATTCAAAAAGCGGAGATGCTTAAGATGCTGGACGGCAATAAGTCGGTTATTCAGCTTATAACCTATCCAGTTGGTTAAGGTGGCAAAAAACAACTTATCCTGACGCGACAAGGCGGCAAGCGGGGAAACGACAAATATGCCGAGGAGAGAATTTTCGGCAAAAAAGGGGTCGGGATGAAGCAGGTCATGGGTAAAGGGGGATAATTTTTTTTTGTCGGCCCTGGAATTTTCCTTCCGTTCAACATGTTCAATCGCTGGAACCGGAAAGAGCGGATACATTATTGCCCCTTTAGCCTTATAAATTTGGGTAGCCGGAACAATGTATTCGGGAGCGGAACGGGGTGGTTCAATTATTCCCTGACTGCCGGTACATACACAATGCAATTTACCGGTTTTTTTATTCAAAAGATACAGTTCCCCTTCCAGTTCAGCCAAAACGGCAGGCACCAGGACGCAGATTTTAAAAAAATAATCAAGACTGCTTTCCGCCTGCACAACATTACAAAAGGCCTTGAGGAGATCATTATGCAAATGGCTGAAACGGCTGCGGGAAAAATTTTCCGCTTCCCTGCTGAGCCTGTCAAGACAGGGCTGGAGAACATCTGCTGTTTTCCCCATGTTATTTATCATGTTTGCTCGCTCCATATTTGATTCAAGGTAACTGCTCACAGGGTACCGCATATTTTCGCGATCAGTCCGGCTTACGTATGACTAATACGCTGCGCCGACCTGATCACGAAAATCTACGGCACCC
>JANTGB010000281.1 GCA_024763115.1 Desulfobulbaceae bacterium
GGAGTCTCCCTCTGGTCGCTTACCTGGAGTCTCCCTCTGGTCGCTTACCTGGAGTCTCCCTCTGGTCGCTTACCTGGAGTCTCCCTCCGGTCGCTTACCTGGAGTCTCCCTCCGGTCGCTTACCTGCACCCTGTAAACAGTTACAAATACTGAGATTTGCGATCATTAGGTGCTTACCCCATGAGTAGTTCCAATAAATTAATAGAGATAAGCGCATATTTCGTGTACTGCGGCTGAATAATTACGTTTTTCGAAAAAAGTGCTTGGTCGGAATGAATTTGCTTGACATTAAAAGCCCATTTTTTATATTTCGTTGTTTTGTTATTGAAAGTTTATGGGCTTTTTAAATTATTTTGTTGATTAAATATTTTGATGAAAATGTAGCTGGTCTGATGTGCCTTGGATACGGAGTCTGCGCTTACTCGAGCAGGCCCCAAATTAGTAATAGAGTAAGTACCCTTTAAAAAACAGGGTATAAACTTCGACTTCGTAAGGTGCGGCTGAATAGTTACCGGAGGAAAAAATAATGGCTTTACCTAAAAGACGGCATTCCCATTCTCGCACCAGAAAGAGGCGGGCCAATGATGCTCTTCGTGGTCCTACTGTCGCAACCTGTGGAGAATGCGGCGAACCGAAATTACCCCACCGTTTATGTTCCAGTTGCGGCTCATATAAAGGGAGAACCGTGATCAGGCTTGATGAGGATGATTTTGAGTAGATGACCGGTAACTGCTCACAGGGCATCCGGATATTTTTCCGATCAGCTCGGTTTAGTCCCTTAGGAATTGTATTCGTGTTATTTATGGAAAAAAACTTAAAAATTTTTTGAAATAAACAACTTGAATCTACTGTTAAGGAACTTTCAGCCCTCAGGTAAGCGCTGGACTCCGAGGGGGTACTGAAAAGAGTCCTAAGAACCTTGAGGTTTTCTTCCACTTTAGTGGGTTAGGTATGACTGATACGCTGTGCCGAACTAATCCCAGGAATTTCCCGGAGTCTTCCTCTGATCCATTACCCGTACCCCTGTAAGCAGTTACAATTATAGTGGTTGGCGCAATTGAGGCGCTTGCCTTGTGAGTAGTTACTATGACTGTACACATTGCCCTGGATGCAATGGGTAGTGACCTTGGAGCTGATGAACTGGTAGTCGGCGCGGTCCTGGCAGTTCGGGAGGCTGATCTTGAAGTTACGATTCTCGGCAACCGGGACCAGATTGAAAGCGCCCTGGCCGGATATTCAGATCCTGCGAATATAAATATTGTCCCTACGTCGCAAGTAATCAGCATGGAGGAGTCTCCTTTTGTCGCAGTACGCAAAAAAAAAGATTCCTCCATTGTTGTTGCCTTTAATCTTTTAAAACAGGCTAAGGTTGATGCCGTGGTCAGCGCCGGAAATTCCGGGGCGGTGATGGCGGCGGCAATGCGTTATCTGGGGCGGATTAAAGGTATTGCCAGGCCCGGTATTGCCAGTGTTTATCCAACGCTTAAAGGGCCGGTTGTTATGATGGATGTGGGTGCAAATGTTGATTGCCGCCCCCAGCATCTTTATCAGTTTGCTATAATGGCCTCGGTTTTTGCTTCGGTTACTCTTGGTATTGACAACCCGCGCATTGGCTTGCTCAGTATTGGAGAAGAGGGGGGCAAGGGTAACAGCCTGGTCAGAAAAACACACCGGTTTCTCAAGGAAAGTTCTTTAAATTTTATCGGCAATGTTGAAGGTCGGGATACCTTTCAGGGCAATGTCGATGTTATTGTCTGTGATGGTTTTGTCGGTAATGTCTGTCTGAAGCTGAGTGAAGGGCTTGCCGAGGCTATATTGACCATGCTTAAAGAAGAAATATCCAAGACCTTTATTGCTGAAATGGGCTATCTGCTTGCTCGGCAGGCATTTGTTAACTTTAAAAAAAGAGTGGATTATGCCGAATATGGCGGCGCTCCTCTTCTCGGTTTGAACGGCACGGCGGTTGTTTGTCACGGCCGTTCCAGCAGCCTGGCTATTAAAAATGGAATTCTTGTTGCCGCAGCCTTGATTGATAATAATGCCAATAAAAGGATTAGCGCTTTGTTAGATGATGTTCATCAAGGTCTTGATGATGGAAAACCGTCTGCCGTGGAAGCCGGACAATGAGTCGGGCGGTAATATGTGGAACCGGTTCCTGTCTGCCGACTGGTAAGCTGACAAATCAGGATCTGACGGATATGGTTGATACCTCTGATGAATGGATAACCACCAGAACCGGCATAAAGACCCGCTATATATCAGGCAGGGGTGAGGAAACCTCGAAGCTTGCGGCAAACGCCGCCCTAAAGGCTTTGACCATGGCCGGAATCGGGGCTGAAGAGCTGGATATTATTATTGTTGCAACCATTACTCCTGATATGTCAATGCCTTCCTGCGCCTGTCTTGTTCAACAGCAACTCGGGGCCTTGAACGCCTTTGCCTTTGATCTTAATGCCGCCTGCTCCGGTTTTGTTTACGGGCTGGATGTGGCGGAAAAATACCTTAATTCCAATCCCGGCCTGAAAATTCTTGTTGTCGGGGCTGAGACTTTATCCGGCCGGATTAACTGGCAGGATCGCAACACCTGCGTTCTATTCGGTGACGGCGCCGGAGCCTGTATTCTTACCGGAGATGATTCGGGGCGCGGCATGCTGGCTGCTGAACTTTATTCCGACGGCAGATTGTTTGA
Organism: Desulfobulbaceae bacterium; assembly: GCA_024763115.1. GTDB lineage: Bacteria > Desulfobacterota > Desulfobulbia > Desulfobulbales > SURF-16 > JANTFJ01. Next base: position 2,690 of record JANTGB010000281.1, read on the forward strand.
TCTGTTGAAGATGGATAGCGCGCCCAGTATGAATCCTGAATTTGCAGTTGCGGATTATGATGGTTCATATATAAAAATGGCCGGACGTGATGTGTTTAAGTATGCGGTTCGTTTTATGGAAAAGTCCGTTGCCGCCGTGTTAAAGAAGGCCGGAATAAGTATAGAAGAAATTAGGCTGCTTATCCCTCATCAGGCCAATATCAGAATATTAAAAAATCTGGCTGATCACTTGGGAATCGCTCATGAAAAAGTCTATATAAATCTGCAAAAATATGGTAATACTTCCGCAGCAAGTATACCCATAGCTCTGGATGAGGCTAACCGCGAGGGTCGACTGGTCGATAATGACCTATTATTACTTTGTTGTTTTGGCGGAGGTTTCACCTGGGGGGCAATGATTTTCAGGTGGTAGTTTCAGATATCGGAAACCGGAAACCAGAAACCATAATAGGTGAATGAAATTGGATTATTTTTTGACCGAAGAACAGCAGATGATTCAGGATCTTGCTGCTCAGATAACAGATGAATTAATAATTCCCCAGCGGGCTGAATTGGATGAAAAGGAGGAGTATCCTCTGGAAATTCTCGAGTCCATTGCCCAGGCTGATCTCTTTGGCATATATATTCCTGAGGAGTATGGCGGCTTTGGGGCCGGCTGCTTTGAAATCGTTCTGGCTCTTGAGCAGTTCGGTCGGGGTTGTGTCGGTGTTGCCACCGCCTTTGCCGCCAGTGCTCTCGGCGTATTTCCTATCTTGCTTTCCGGCAGTCCTGAACTTAAGGCCAGATATCTGCCGGACGTGGCTACGGGTAAGAAAAGAGCCGCTTTTGCCCTGACCGAGGCCAATGCCGGCAGTGATGCCTCGGGAATTCAGACCACGGCAGTGCTTGACGGCGACGAATGGGTGCTTAACGGCACCAAGCAGTGGATCACAAATGCCGGTGAGGCCCAGATTT
>JANTGB010000282.1 GCA_024763115.1 Desulfobulbaceae bacterium
GCTCACAGGGTACCGCATATTTCCGCGATCAGTCCGGCTTACGTATGACTAATACGCTGCGCCGACCTGATCACGAAAATCTACGGCACCCTGTAACAAGTTACAATTACAGGGGTTAGCGAAGTTATAGCGCTTCCCCATGAGTAGTTACCTCCTTACAAAAAAGTAATCATGATGATATTATCGTCTAAGAATCACAGGATTACATTGACCCAGGTCAAAATCTAACCACAGAGAAAAATTTTGTTATAATTTTAACAACTTTTCGTCATTTAGCCAAACATTTACCATGTCTCGGCCAGGCTGAAAATTGAAAAAACTGATAAAAATTATACTTTTCCTGCTGATAAGCGGTCTGACTCCGGCAAATTTAGCGGCTGCGCCTCCTGCTCCGGCAAAGGCGTCCTGGCTTATCCGTCGGCATATTGCTTCTCCTGAAAAGGTAAAAAAAATCTGTCGGGCGGCCGGCAATAATTTTACCCAGCTCCTGGTTCAGGCCAGGGGCCGGGCCGACAGCTGGTATAAAAGTGATTTTGCCCCCAGGGCGGAAGAACTGCAGGATCAGCCCACTGATTTTGATCCTCTGGGCGAAGTAATTAAGGCCTGTGAGCCTACTCCAGTTCAGGCCTGGCTCAATATTTTTTATCTTTGGACCGGCGACACCCCGCCTGAATCAGCCAATCATCCAGCTCTAAAGACAAAATGGATTTTACGGGATAACAATGGTAAATCTGTTGCTGATTATTCCGAACTGGAAAGGCGGATGGGCTGGATTGAGGGAATTTACGCTGATCCTGCCGACCCTGAATACCGATTGCTAATGGCGGAGATAGTGAGGGAATTACTGAACCGCTATGACCTGGCCGGTATTCATCTTGATTTTATCCGCTATCCGGGCAGTCGTTATGGATTTGCCGGAATTACGGCTGAAAAATTTAAAAAGCAGTGGGGCTTTGCCCCTGCCTGGCTACCGGAAAAAATCGAACCGGACAAATTACAGGACTGGCTTGACGGCAGCATGAACCGGGCTGAACGAATCCTCACCACCGGCGCCCTCATCTGGGCGGAAATGCGGGCTGCTGAAGTCAGCAAGATGGTCGAAACGATTCGTCGGGCCATGAAGCAGACACACCCTGGACTGCTTTTATCGGCAGCTGTTGATCCCGACCGTCTCAGCGCCTATCTTGACAAGGGCCAGGACTGGCAGGCATGGGCGGAAAAAGGGTTGGTGGATGAGCTTTATCCCATGACCTATTTCGGCGATTTTGAACGGATAGGAAAACAACTGGGTAGAATCAGGGCAATGCCTGCCATGGCCAAAGTAAAATTATGGGCCGGGCTGGGGGCTTATATAAAAGACAGTCAAAAAATCGGCAGGGAAGCGGCCCTGGCCGGACAGCTCGGTTATCCGGGGATTTCCCTGTTCAGTCTTGGCCATATCCTGAGAAAAGATGAAGGCTGTCAGGCTTATATCCAGGCCATTGATAATGGCGGTTTTACTGCTCCGAAACTGCGGAAGACAGATTCGTCGGACCGGCCGCAAACAGGGGAAATAAAATTGCTCGATCTGCTGAACAGGCGGCATCCCGACCAGACAAATCCAGCCCTGACCCGCTTAAATGAATATATCCGGGCCGCTAAAACAATTATTCCCCGGATCATGTCCCGCTTGCAAAAAACTCCGCAGATTATTCCCGCCTGGCTGGAACTGGGTGGTATTTTTCGTTTTGTCCACCCCCTGGACAGCCTGCAGAAGCAGGAAGAGCAGCGGCAGCTCAGCGCCAAGGCTAGGAGGCTGTTAAAAAAAGGGAAAAAAATCGAGATAATTTCCCGTTGTTATTCCCAGGCCGGAACAAGGAAGATGGGAGGCAGACTGCCGCTTCTATATTTTGGGGCCGATAAAAAACTTAATGAACTTTTCAAATTACAGCCCGGAGAGATCAGCCGGATCATACGCCGGCCGAATGGTTACTGGTGTTATCAGCTCAAACGAAATAATCCGCCGGAAGTCCGGGATCTGGAACAAATTCCCTGGCCGGCCCGGCGGATTATTTTCAAAAGGGCTCTGGGTGATTTTTTATGATGCCGCCGCCCCGAAGGAATCAATAAAAAGCTGCTCAATGGCCTGTCGGCCTTCGTCGCTTAGATGCCTGGTGCCGGAACCGGTAATGGTTTCATAGCTGATAATGGGAGAATCTTCCTGCCAGTTGTTGTCCTGCCAGGTGAACCATTGTTTTTTCTCCTGGTCATAGACGCTCACCGGCCGATTAAAGAGCTTCGCCAGTTCCACGGCCCAGCCTGTTCCGCCCTTGACTGTTTTGTCATCAAGAATGAATCCAACGGCAAAAACCTGGTAACCGCTGTTTACCATGTGAAAAATAGACTGAAGAACCTTACGGATTTTATTTTTTCGGTAATAGGTGCGTTTCATCAATTTTGAGGCAAGTTCCATACTGATATCACCCCGTTGCAGATCCTCTTCAGAAAGGATAATAACATTAACATCACGTTCGGGAGTATGACCTTCATATGAAAAATTAACCTCGGTAATGTTCCATTTCTCGGCCATTTCACCAAAAGCGGCCTCAGCTCCTTTCATGCCGCCACTGTATATAGTACATTTTGCTTGATCCACCATAACTTTCCTCCGCTACGGGCTTGCCGTAAATTAAAGAATTAACTGTTTGTTCTGTTTTGTTACCGGGATAATTTAATTCCGGTTTATTTTGAGTAAAATTCCATATAGTATATATACATGCCCTCGCATATTCAATATAGACAGGATAACAACAATAATGCGAGAGGGTTGCTTTGAAATTATCTCAAGTGATATTACGTCCTGTTCATCCTGCTGAATAATCACGATTTAAAGAGTTAATGCAGGCAAATCATTACCTTGGCATTTTGCTTAAAATCGGTAATACCATTTGGTACATAGCCACCTGTAATGTCAAATCGGCAGCTTTAAAATGCGGTGTTCGAGGAAATTGGATTGGCTGGATATTTCGTCACCGGTATAGCCGTCTTTACTCGATTCCTGATATTACCACAATACTATTAAAAAAACCTTGCATCAAAAATTTTATCTTTATACCGACGTAACTGCTCACAGAGCACCGCATATTTCTCCCATCAGCCCGGTTTACGTATGACTGATACGCGGCATCGGTCTGAGGACAAAAATCTAACGGAGTCTCCCCCTGGTCGCTTACCTGGAGTCTCCCCCTGGTCGCTTACCTGGAGTCTCCCCCTGGTCGCTTACCTGGAGTCTCCCCCTGGTCGCTTACCTGCACCCTGTAAGCAGTTACAATCAGGTATTTTTTCACGGTTATTAGTTTTAAGGTATAAGTAGTTACGATTCTCCTTTGGCAAGAGGCGGCATTCAAGTCGTTATGAAAAAGGTAGTTATCCGTGTCTGCGCTTAACTGTTCATTTAGTCCCTTAGGAATTATTTTCGTGTTATTTGTGGCAAGAAATCAAAAAATGCTTTTGAAATAAATAACTTGCCTCTACCGTTAACCCAACTTTGTGAGTTTTGCTCCATTAATGGAGCCGTTTTTTGTTAGACAATATGTTTTTATAAATATATTGCTTATAATATCAAGGGTTAC
>JANTGB010000283.1 GCA_024763115.1 Desulfobulbaceae bacterium
GGGCCTTCTCGAATAGCACAAGTATGCTTCGAAGTCCCAAACGAACGAATCTAAGGCACTGGTAAACACTTACAGGACTAAAGGTTATCGTAAATTTTGTGCCCAGGTGAACGGTTACAAATTTTGTCTTTATCGTAACTACTCACGGGGATAGTTACGTTTAACGATTTATTGCTGCTGCCATGCATCCGGCCCCAAAACCATTATCAATATTCACTACCGCAACTCCGGGAGCGCAACTGTTCAACATGCCCAGCAAGGCAGCCAAGCCGCCAAAGGCGCTGCCGTAACCGATACTGGTAGGCACGGCAATAACCGGTTTGTCAACCAGGCCGCCGACAACACTGGGCAGGGCTCCTTCCATGCCGGCGACCACGATAATAACCGCAGCCTGTTCAAGTAATTCCCGTTGCCGCAGTAAACGATGAAGACCAGCGACACCGACATCATAAACCGTCTCAACCTGATGCCCCAGAGCATCGGCAGTAACAGCTGCTTCGGCAGCTACTGGAATATCCGACGTACCGGCTGACAGGACAACAATTATACCTCGCCCCGACTTCTCGGCCGGAATATTGGCAACTAGAATCCCGGCCTCCTTTTTATAAACCACTTCAGGGACAAACCGGCCTACCTCGGCAGCCTTGGCCGCATCAACCTTGGTAGCCATTACCACACTGCCCTGCTTAAGCATTTGTTTAAAAATTGCGACAATCTGCTCACCACTTTTATTTTTCCCGTAAATCACCTCCGGGAATCCGGTTCTCAGGCTGCGCTGATGATCCAGGCAGGCAAATTCCATATCCTCCTGGGGCCAATGCCTGAGCCGCTCCACAGCCCTGTCTATCGGGCAACTGCCGTCTTTGACTCCGGCCAGAAGTTCAATTAATTCTTTTTCATTCATTACTGGACTCGAAAAACATAACTAGCAAGAAACTTAAAGGTGGACTGAATATAATGGACACTCGGCAAACATCATGCTAATCTTCATGACACCTTTAATATAAATTTCTGAAGTAACTACTCACGGGGTAAGCGTCCTAACTTCGCTAATCCCTGTAATTGTATGACACCGCTTCGCTGTTATTTACAGGGTGCAGGTAAACGACAAGCAGGAGACTCCGGGAGTTTTTACGATTGGGCCGGCACCCATTCGGGCATAAACTCCGCTTATTAGTCATACGTAAGCCAGTCTTATCGCAGAGGTAAGCACCCTTAAAAACAGGGCATAAACTTCGACACCGAAGATCTGGTTCCCTGTGAGCAGTTACCCCTTAAATATATAATTTTAAACCTTAACTTTCCAGCAGAAGTTTATGTCTGAAAATTCCTTTTCCCATCGCCCGCCTCGCTCCTGGCAAAAAGTAACCATCAAGGTTGCCGGTGAACATGCCGATATTGCCGCAAATTTCCTTGCTGCTTTAACCGGCAGCGGGGTAGAATTTGCTACGGGAAAAAATACGGACACAACTCATCATATAGAGACAATATCAGCTTATTTTACAGATGATGTCACCCTAAATGATAAAAAACGCAAACTCAAGAAATTTCTCGCCAACCTCAGTGGCCAATCATCATCCCCTATGCCTTATCTCAAGGAAGAGCATATTCAGGAAGAAGACTGGGGAACATCCTGGAAAAAAAATTTAAAGCCGATACAAATAAGCCAACGCATCATAGTTAAACCATCATGGGAAAAATATAGAGCAGTTCAAGGAAAAATCATTATTGATATTGATCCGGGCATGGCCTTTGGCACAGGACTTCATGCCAGCACCAGCATGTCCCTTGCATTTATTGATAACTGCTTTACAGACAAAACAGCAAAATCAGTCCTTGACGTTGGCACTGGAACCGGAATTTTAGGTATAGCCTGCGCCCTGCTCGGCGCCCGAACAGTACTCGGTATTGACAATGATCCTGACGCTATTGCCGCAGCGCGGAAAAATATCCGCCAAAATAATATTGCTGATTTAATGTCGGCAGATAAGCTGGAACTGAACCATATCTCCGGCCCCTTTGACCTGATTACCGCCAATATTACCCATGATATTCTCCTGGAAATGACCCAAAAACTAATTGTCCTGCTGGCTCCTGGTGCTTCTCTGATCATGGCCGGGATTCTGCAGGGACAGCAGGCGGCAAGCATTGAAAACAGATGCCGCGAACTGGGACTTAAAATGGATAGCAGACGCAACTGTGATGAATGGGCGGCATTTCATTTTTACCTATGAGACGTTTCTTTATTGATCCAGCCAAAGTTAACGGGCTTACCGGGATTATCTCCGGAGCCGAGGCCCGTCATATTCACCTGGTTCTTCGTTTGACCAAGGGCTGTATGGTTGAACTTTTTGACGGCAGGGGAAATATTTACCAGGCTGTTATTCAGGCAAGCAACAGGCTTGAAATTTCAGTAAAGCTGCTTAACAAAAAAATATTTGTCGACAATGGCACAGAGGTTCATCTGGGCCTGGCCCTGCTGAAAGGGAAAAAAATGGATTTTCTGATCCAGAAGGCCACAGAACTGGGCATAAAAACCATTCGCCCCTTTATTTCCGCTCATTGCGCCGGACGTAATGCGCCAACCCGCAACAGGCGCTGGGACAAAATAGTGCTTGAGGCCTGTAAACAAAGCGGCCGCCCCCTGCCCCTCATATGTCACCCTGTAGATGAATTCTCTAACATTATCCGGCAGGGCGTTGACTGCGACCACAAAATTATCTTCTGGGAAAAAGAGAAAAAAAACTGCCTGGCCCCACAGATGACAAAACACAAGTCCATCTTTTTTTTAGTAGGGCCGGAAGGAGGATTCAGCCTGGAAGAAATAGAGAAAGCGCGTAGTCACGGTTTTCAAACCGTGACTCTCGGCCAACGGATTCTTCGGGCCGAGACTGCTGCCTTCTGCGCCATGAGCATTATTCAGTTTCTTAACAAGAATCTTGATTGTGAGGACAACATATGAGAGCAGTAGTCCAGCTGGTAAGTCAAGCGGAAGTCAGGGTAGAAGATAGCGTCATCGGCAAAATCGACAGAGGGCTTCTTGTTCTGCTGGGAGTAAGCAGAAATGACTCTGAAAAAGATGCTCGCCGGCTGGCTGACAAAATTATTCATCTCCGCATCTTTGCCGATTCCGACAACAAGATGAACTTATCAGTTAAGGATATTGCCGGCGAAATACTGGTAGTTTCCCAGTTTACCCTGTATGGTGATTGCCGCAAAGGCAGAAGGCCCTCATACTCCAAAGCAGCTGAACCGGAAAAGGCTGGTAATCTTTATGAGAGATTTATAGAGATCCTGAAGCAGAGTAACCTTACTGTTGCCAGTGGACGGTTTCAGGCCATGATGAAAGTCAACCTGACCAATGACGGCCCGGTTACCATGCTGCTTGATTCTACAAAAAATTTCTAACAATTACTGTAACTACTCGGCTGCGCTTCATCTGCGTCCGATCAGGCTGTCTTACATAGCATCAGTATGCTGGTAACCGTTCACCAGGGCACCAAATTTACGATAGCCTTCAGTCCTGTAAGTGTTTACCAGTGCCTTAGATTCGTTCGTTTGGGACTTCGAAGCATACTTGTGCTATTCGAGAAGGCCCAAACGGGCGAAGA
>JANTGB010000284.1 GCA_024763115.1 Desulfobulbaceae bacterium
ATGCTGCGCAGGCACAAATGAACGAATCTAAGGCACTGGTAAACACTTACAGGACTGAAGGTTATCGTAAATTTTGTGCCCTGGTGAACGGTTACAGGACTGCGCAGGGCGCGCATCGCGCACCCTGCCGGTCTAACCCATCATTTCCTTAAACGACGCATAAATTCCTTCTGCGTCAAGTCCCTGTTCAGCATACAGATCAGCCGGTTTTCCCGAGGTGCCGTAGCGTGTTACCCCCAGGCGCTTAAAAGGAGTAGAGATCATTTCTTCAGTAAGAACTGTGGCGACAATTGCCCCAAGGCCGGTGTCGACATGATGATCCTCTACGGTCAGAATCGGACCTGCCTTGCCGGCCTCAATGATACTCTGCCTGTCCAGAGGCTCAATCGAAGCCATGACCAGTACAGCCACATTAATACCTTCATCAGCTAATTTCCGCCGGGCTGCCATGACATTGGCTGTTAAACTGCCATAGGTAATAATTGTTCCCTTCTCACCCTGCCGTACCCAGTCAGCCCTGCCAGGGGTAAACTGATAATCCCCGCCGAAAAACGGCGCACCGTCTTCATCCAGGATCATGCCCATTTTCGACCGTCCCATGCCGACAAAAAAGTTACCGGGCTGAACAGCCACATGCCGGGTAATGCGGTCGGTCTGATTGGGGTCGGCAGGCATGAAAACAGAAAAATTAAAATAATTACGCAGCAGGCCGATATAATCGATACATTGATGTGTCGGGCCGTCCTCGCCCACATCCAGACCGACATGGGTGGCGGCAACCTTGATATTGGTATGATTAATATCATTTAAACGATTCTGGTTATAAACCTCGGAAACGGCAAAAACGCCAAAGGTGCTGAAAAAGCAGGCCAGATCCTCGCGACTGATTGCACCGGCCATGGTAGCGGCATGATGTTCCTGGATACCGCTCTCCAGAAAAGCTTTCTCCATGTGTTTCTTAAAACCGCCCATCTTTACCGATCCTTCCAGATCGCAGGAAACCCCGACAATCTTTGCCTGACCCGCCGGATCATTATTGACCTCGGCCAGTCTGAGCAGAGCGGAACCGTAAGCTGAACGGTTATCGGTCACGGTCTCAGCATCATAGGTTATTGCTTGTCCCGAATCAATGGCAGGATATCCGGATCTGGTTTCCATTCTGGTGGCGGTTGATACCGGCTGTTGGCGCAATTTGGCCCAATGATCAAAATCATTTTCCACCCCCAGTTCGCTCAAGGCCTTATCAAGCTGATCCGCCTTCAGGGGAGAGCCATGATATTTAGCAATATTTTCCATAAAAGAGATGCCTTTGCCCATGACGGTTTTAGCATTAATCATGGTGGGCAGGGAAGGGTCAGCAACCTTGCCGGCAAATATTTTGTTCATACAGGAAAAAATCATATTATAATCATGACCGTCTGCCAGATTTTCCACATTCCAGCCACTGGTTTGGAAAAGACCGCGGATACTCATGGGCATGACATCATCTGTCTTGCCGCAGATCTGCAAATGATTACGATCAACAATAACCAGCAGATTGTTTAATTTATACTTATGGGCAAAACGCATGGCCTCGGCAATCTGGCCTTTCTGCATTTCCCCATCGCCGATATAGACTATAACCTTGTGACTCAATCCCTTGATCTTCATGGCCATGGCCATGCCCACCCCGGTAGATAATCCCTGGCCCAGGTTGCCGGTATCCCATTCCACCCCAGGCACGATCCGTTCCACATGTCCGGGAAAGCCGGAACCGGCCCGCCGGAATCCGCTTAAGAAATCCTCTTCGCTGAAATAACCGTATTCAGCCAGAACGGAATAAACAGCAGGAGAAATATGGCCGATACTCATAACCACCCGATCGCGGCCGGCGGCCAGCGGCTCGGTGGGATTATGATTAATCAGTCCATAGGTTGTCAGGAGTAAGTCCAGACTGGAAAGGGAACCGCCGGGATGGCCTGAGGCCGATAAAGAAGTGGAAAGGAGGATACGCCGGGCGCAGCGCTTACGCATCTCGCTTAACTGCTGAATTTCCTCAGAAGATAACTGCTTATTACTGCAATTTAATTTAAAGGTCATAATATCTCCATTATGATTGAATAAACCCTGACCTCATAACTGTCAGGGGAAAAATTTATTTATATCACGTAACTGCTCACAGGGCGCAGGTAAACGCAGACTCCGAAGACTAGGGCGCCCTGCGGGCATTTGACAATATCACCATACATAATAATACAAGCCGGTCAATATACTCCTTTCCGCCTTATCGCACCAGAAAAAATCAAGGATGATGAATAGCAGCGTCCGACCATGTCTTTTCCGAAATCATCAATAATTGTTTTAAACCAAAAAAGCAATTGTTTATGATTCATTTTTTATCTATATTTGCATGTCGAATTGTCGTCGGATTAAAAAATGAAAAGCTGATCCCCTGAAAATGCAAATAGGCTCTATTGATATAAAAAATCCTTTTGTCCTGGCTCCTCTGGCCGGTTACACTGATTTGCCCTTTCGTCTGCTTTGCCGGGAATACGGCGCCGGTCTGGTATGTTCAGAGATGATAAGCTCACATGGTCTGGCTTACCAGCAGCAGAAAACCCATGAAATGATCAAAACCACTGAGGATGAGCGGCCGGTATCCATGCAGTTATTCGGCGCTGATGTAAAAATCATGGGGAAGGCGGCAGCTATTCTTTCAGAGTATCCTGTTGATATTATAGATATTAACATGGGATGTCCGGTGCATAAGGTAATAAAAAAAGGCGCGGGCGCAGCCTTGATGAAAAATCCCCGCCTGGCTGGAGAAATTATTTCCGCTGTCTGCGATAACTGTCGGCAACCGGTTACGGTTAAGATACGGACAGGCTGGAACCACCAGCAGAAAAACGGGGTTGAATTTGCCGGAATTGCTGAAGATAATGGGGCTCAGGCCATAGCCGTTCATGCCCGAACCTGGACTGCCGGGTTTTCCGGAGAAATTGACCGGGAAATGATCGCTGCAATAAAAAAAGCGGTTAATATTCCGGTAATCGGCAATGGCGATATTTTAAATTATCAGCAGGGGCTTGAAATGATGATTGAAACCGGCTGTGACGGGGTGATGATCGGTCGGGCCGCCCTGGGCTGTCCCTGGGTCTTTCAACCTCGCAATCCTGATGTAAGCCTCCATTTTCGTTTAGAAGCCTTAAGTCGCCATCTGCAACTTATTAAAACCTTCGGCAACCCGGACAGAGGCTTGGCCGGGATAAAAAATCATTGCGGAAAATATTTTAAAGGTTTGCCCCACGGATCAGCCATTCGAGAACGAATTTTTCGGGCTGAAACATTTGCACGATTGCAGGAGTTAGTCAACACTTTAATGGATTAGCTGAATGCTGATGTCCGGCACTGACAAATTCTTCAGCAACACTACAAATTGGAATGGTTTAATAAAAGTGGACACTAAAAGTGTGCAGAATTATAATCTGCATGTGGAGGTGTTAAAATGGAGTAAGCGTTCACCAGCACCTCATCTTCGCCCGTTTGGGCCTTCTCGAATAGCACAAGTATGCTTCGAAGTCCCAAACGAACGAATCTAAGGCACT
>JANTGB010000285.1 GCA_024763115.1 Desulfobulbaceae bacterium
TGGTACTGACGAAATTATTTTGAATCCAATAACCATTATGACAGGAAGCAGATGAAGGGCAGATTTTATGTAGTGGGTGTCGGGCCCGGCGATCCCGAGCTTTTGACCTTAAAGGCGGCCAGGATCTTATCTGAAAGTCAGGTATGGCTTGTGCCTGCCGCCGGCAGAAACGGCATGAGCACTGCCCTTGACATTGCCTGCGGCGCGGTCGATTGCCGGGGGAAAAAGATTATTACCCATCATTTTCCCATGAATAAAATTTATACTGACCGGGAACCGGACAGGGAGGCGCAACATGCCTGGCAGCTGGCAGCCGAACTGATCAGTAGCCATCTCGACTCAGGTCTGAATGTTGCTCTGCCGACCCTGGGCGATCCGGCAATCTACAGTACCGGTTTTTATGTCTGCGAGACTCTGCTGGCCCTTGTCCCGCAAAGCGTCGTTAAAATAATTCCCGGAGTTTCAGCAATGGGTGCTTCTTCGGCTGCCGCCCAAATACCCCTTTGCCTCGGCAATGAGAGGCTGCTTCTGGTTCCCGCTGTTTTTGCTGAAGATGATTTGCGGGCGGTTCTGCAAAGTTCCACCACAATAGTCTTTATGAAGGTGCGTAATGCCCTGGCCCGGCTGGTGCCGCTGCTGGCCGAATTTGATCTTCTTGACCGGGCCGTGCTGGTGGAACGGGTCGGCATGGCGGATCAGCAGATCTATCGGGATATCAGCAGCATTATGACGAAAAAACTTCATTATTTTTCCACCCTGATTGTGAGGAAGAAGTAATGGCGGAAAAACATATTTATTTTGTCGGGGCCGGGCCCGGCGATCCCGACCTGATTACGGTTAAAGGCAGACGCCTGCTGACTGAAGCCGATGTTGTCGTTTATACCGGCAGCCTGGTGCCTGCGGCCCTGCTTAACGGGATCAGGGCGGAAACTCATAATTCAGCCGGACTTAATCTTGACCAGGTACTTGATATCATGATTAGGGCCTGGCAGGCCGGGAAAAAAGTGGTTCGGCTGCATACCGGCGATCCGGCAATTTACGGGGCAATAAATGAACAGCTTGCCCGGCTTACTGTAAAGAATATTCCCTTTACGATTGTTCCCGGAGTCAGTTCCGCACTGGCAACGGCAGCGGCTTTGGGCACGGAACTGACTCTGCCGGAAATTTCCCAGACCGTTATCATTACCCGGCGGGCCGGGAGAACTCCGGTACCGCCAGGGGAAGACCTGGTCTCCCTGGCCTCGCACCAGGCCACCATGCTGATCCTGCTCAGCATCGGTATGATTGAGAAAGTTGTGGCTGATCTGCGCCGGGGCGGCTATCCGGCTGATACCCCGGTGGCAGTGGTGGAAAAGGTCAGCCGGCCCGGAGAACGGCAGCTGCGCGGCACCCTGAGGACAATTAGCGCTCAGGTCGGGGAGGCGGGAATCACCAGAACCGCAGTCATTGCCGTGGGCCGGGTATTGGCTGAGGCGCCCCCGCCCGTGCTGTCAAAACTTTACGATAAAACATTTACTCATGGCTTCCGGCAGGGAGAAGATAAAGGATGAAGGTTGGGGTTATAGCCGTAACCAGGGGCGGACAGCGACTGGCTGTTGACCTGACTGCTGCCCTGGATGATGCAACTCTGCTTCCTCACGGTAAGGTTGGCCGTATCCTGGCGGAAAACTGGCTTAAGTTTGACGGCTTTGTCTGCATTATGGCTGCCGGGATTGTTGTCCGGGCCATTGCCCCGCTTCTTAAGGACAAAAAACATGATCCCTGTCTGGTGGTCTTGGATGAAAAGGGCAGACACGCGGTCAGCCTGCTTTCCGGACATCTGGGCGGCGGCAATGAGCTGGCCCGCCGGGTTGCGACTACGACCAATGGTGAGGCGGTGATTACCACGGCATCCGACACGCTAGGCCTGGCTGCCCTTGATCTCTGGGCGGCTGAGCAGCATCTTGCTGCTGCCGGAGAGGATATGACCAAGGCCTGCGCCCTGCTGGTTAATCAGGGAAAATTGTCGGTATACAGCGAAGTTAAGGTTAAGAGCCTGCCGGATGGGTTGGTACTGGTTGCTGATCAAGCCCAGGCTGATCTGCTTGTTTCCAGCAAGATATCCTCGGGCCGGGGTATTGTATTTCATCCTCGAAACCTGGTGGTGGGAGTTGGCTGCAATCGTAACACCCCGGCCCCTGAATTCGTCCAGGCCTTAAACGAACTCTTTAATGATCTGGGCTTATCTCCCCTTGCTGTCCGCAACCTGGCCTCCATTGACCGGAAAAAAGATGAACCCGGTCTGCTGACTTTTGCCGGGGACAGATGGCCGGTTGATTTTTTCAGCAAGGATGAGATCAACCGGGTGCCCGGCCTGGATATTTCCCCGGCGGCCCAAAAGGCTGTCGGAGCAATCGGGGTGGCAGAGCCCTCTGCTCTTTTAAGCGCCCGGACAAACATACTACTAAGCAGGAAAAGAAAATGGCAAAACATAACAATGGCAGTGGCCGAGGCATCCTTTACGTTGTCGGCACCGGGCCGGGCTCAATAAAGCACCTTACCCCGGCGGCAGTCGAAGCCCTGGAGGATGCCGAGGTAATTGTCGGTTACCAGACTTACCTGGAGTTGATCCCGGATTTTTTAGACGGCAGGGAGGTGGTTTCCTCGCAGATGATGAAGGAAGTGGAACGATGCCGATCATGCCTTGAGATGGCGGCTGCCGGTCGTCGGGTTGCCCTGGTTTCCGGCGGCGATCCCGGCATATATGCCATGGCCGGACTGATTTTTGAGATGGCGGGAGAAAATAATTATACCGGCGATATCGAGATTGTTCCCGGTATCGCCGCAATAAACGGCTGCGCGGCCCGGCTGGGTGCGCCACTGATGCATGATTTTGCCGCTGTCAGTCTTTCCAACCTGCTCACCCCGTGGGAAGTGATTAAAAAGAGACTTGTTGCCGTGGCCGGGGCTGATTTTGTCGTGGCCCTTTATAATCCCAAATCAAAACGGCGCACTGAACAGATTGTCGAGGCCCGTAATATTTTTCTCAAATATCGTTCTCCTCAGACCCCGGTTGGCATTGTTACTGCCGCTACCAGGGAAAACGAGGTGATTATCCTTACCACCCTGGCCGCCATGCTTGACTGTGAAATCGGCATGCAGTCTACTGTTTTTATTGGGAATTCCCAGACCTATATCTGGAATGAAAAAATGATTACCCCCAGGGGATATACCGGTAAGTATGAGTTGGGGGGCTGACCGGGAGTATACTTTGTCGGTTTCCGCACTCCTGACTTCGTTGTCCATCCTGTTTTGGTGCTTTTGAGTGAGCCCTAAGTAAATCAGTTAGGTGAAAACTATGTTAATAAAAGACGTTGATAAAAATGGTACAGGTAGTTACGTTTATTTAAAAAATTATCCGGGAAATATTTGAAGAAGGTTAAATTTTGTTAGAAAATTAGTGACATAATCATTTTTTAATATTAAAAATAAAATTAATAGGTAACTGCTCACGGGGTAAGCACCTTATATCTGCTAACCACCATATTTGTAACTGCTTACAGGGTGCCGTAGATTTTCGTGATCAGACTGGTGCA
>JANTGB010000286.1 GCA_024763115.1 Desulfobulbaceae bacterium
TCTGCTGCCACTCAGCTGTTGTCTGCCGCCACTTAGGGTTTGAAGCCATGATATTGCCGGGACAGCGGGGATAGCCGCATTCAACCAGATGTTCAATGGCCTTTTCGCCCAGTATTTTAAAATAATCCGCTGCCTGCCCGGCCTGTTTTTCGTCTTCGGGAACCTGATAAATGATGGCGTTATCCTGATCCGTGCGAAATGTCTGTTCCCGCCGGCCTTCACTACCCATCAGCATCCAGCAGAACTGCAGGGGCGGCGGGCCGAGTTCTTCAGTTAAAAGAGTGAGCATACGGTCAAGAATATGATCGTTTAAGACAGTGATCATCCGGGTAATGTTGTTGGCCTTGGCCCCTTCTTCGATCAGGGAGCGCACCACCAGGGGCACGTTGCGGGAAAGTTTGTAAAGCCCGGCAATCCGGCGCTGGGCCAGGATTTCCCGAAAAAGATAAAGCGGTGAAGTGCCCTGGAGAACCATGATATCATGGGTGGTGATCACGCCGATGATTTCATCCTGTTTTTCAATGGCCAGATGATGGATACGGTTTTTCATCATACGAATCAGGGCGTCAAAACAGACGGCATGCGATTCAATGGTCATAACCGGCGCAGCCATAACCAGGCTTACCGGGGTCTGGTACGGCACGCCTTCGGCAACTACCTTGGTGCGCAGATCCTTATCCGTGACAATGCCGATGATTTTCCCAGCCGCGTCCCGCACCAGCAGTGAGCCGATATGAAACCGAGCCATGATAATTGCCGCATTCCGGACGGAATCATCCTTATTTATAGTTTTCAGTTTACCCTTGATAATATCGCCTACCTGGGCGCTGAACAGATAAAGAGCGCTGTCGGTGCGGGTGGAAACCTTGTGCCGGCGCAATTCGGCATAGGCTGTGCGCACCAGCTTTTCCGACATGCTGCGCAGGAAATAATGGGTGACCCTGGGGGCTGACTGCAGAAGTTCGTTAAAAGATTCCCGGCTGAAGATAAAACAGAAGGTATCCTCCACGGTTTCCACATTGAGATTAGCCCTGGTGCCCTGGATTATGGGCAGGGCGCCGAAATATTCGCCTGTGCCGCGAAAATCCTTTAGGGTAATTTCCCCTTCGTCGTCCTTCAGATAAATTTTGACCCCGCCTTTCTGGATAAGGTAAAATTCATTTACCTCGGTTTCATCCTGGCGAAAAATTACAGTTCCTTTGGGGAAAAAATCAATGGTACATTTACGGGACAGGTTGTCCAGGGTGGCGCTGTCAAGTTCATTAAAAGGCAGGGTATGGCGTAGAAATTTAATAATTTCCCGGGGAGCCACGGCATGGAGCTCTTCTTTGAATTTTGTCATTAACCGACCTCTTTATCTTGTCCTTGAAGAAGCAATAACAGTTCTGAGTTGTGGTAATTATTTTTCGTTACTCGTATAATATTTCATGCAGACTATTCGTCAACAACTAATTAAATTTTGTGGCTGTGGACAGTTTTCAGCCCTGGTTCTGTTTGTCTTCCTACTTTTAACCGTCAGGGCCGCCGCCTTGCCTGACGTAGATGATATTGTCCGGCAGGTTGAAGAAAATCTCAACGGCAGGACAGCGGAAATGCAGTTGACCATGGAGGTTCACACCAGGCATTTCAAGCGAACCATGCGGATGAAAATTTATTCCGAGGGTAAAGAAAAAAGTTTCATCCGTATCCTCTATCCAGGCAAGGATAAAGGGATTACTTTTTTAAAACGGGATCGGCAGATGTGGCAGTATGTACCGCGCATTGAAAAGATAATTAAAATTCCGGCCTCCATGATGCTGCAGAGCTGGATGGGCAGTGATTTTACCAATGACGATCTGGTAAAGGAGAGCTCCATTTATGATGATTACAGAAAAAAACTGCTGGCTGAAAACGATTCCGCCTACACAATAGAACTTATTCCGCACCAGGAGGCGGCCGTGGTCTGGGGCCGGATTGTCATGCAGGTCGACAAAAAATATTTTCTCCCGGCCCTGGTAAAATATTATGATGAAGACGGGATTCTGATTCGGACGCTTGTTTACAGTGAATATAAAAAAATGGGTAAGCGTTTCTATCCGACTCTCTGGGAGCTGGTTCCGGAAACTGCGGAAAAGGCAGGACGCGGAACCGTGATTCGGGTTGAAAGCGCGCTTTTTGACGCAGAAATAGATGAGGCATATTTTACTAAACGAGCCCTGAAAAGGTTTTCACTCTGATGTGGTTTTTCATGGCCTTAAAAAACACGCGGGCCCATCTAAAGCACTCGCTTGTTACCATAATCCTGATCATGGCCGCCACAGCCCTTCTGGTATTTTCCTCGGCCTTCATGGATGGCTCGCACAACAAGATGATCCAGAGCGCGGTGGAGATTTATCCGGGATACCTCGAGATCACTCAGCGGGATTTTCGTGAAAATCCCAGCTTTGATAATCTTATCTTTGCGGCAGATAAAGTCAGCGCCATTCTTGCCGCTGATCCTGATATTAAAGTTTTTTCCCCCCGTTTTGAATCCTATGTCCTTTTTTCCGCCGGGGAAAAGTCCGTGGGCGGCATGTTGACCGGCATAGATCCGCAAAAGGAAAAATATATTTCCCGCCTGGCCGGATCTCGGCGCGCAGGCCGATATCTGCGCCCGGATGACGGCAACGCTCTTTATCTCGGCAATGAGCTGGCCGGACGGCTAAGAGTAAAAATCGGTGATGAGCTGGCCTTTATCGGTACCGGGGCGGATTATTCATTTTGCGCGGCCACTGTTATTGTCACCGGGATATTCCAGACCGGGCTCTTTGCTTTTGACGCCTCTGCCGCCTTTCTTAACCGTCCTTATTTTGATAAAATTATGGCTGCCGCTAATCTGGCCACCCATTTTATTGTCCTGCCTGAAAAAATAGAACAGGTATCCCGGCTTGGGATTGTGCTGCAGCAGCAGTTGGGGGAGGGCTACCAGGTTCTGACCTGGAAGGAAACCATGTCCGGCCTGGTGGAGGCCATGAAGGTTGATTCCATCTTCGGCTACCTGACTTTAGCTGTTATTTTTATTGTAATACTTTTTGTTATCCTTATTTATACCATGTTGAGCGTCTTTGCCCGGACGAGAGAAATCGGTATTCTCCGGGCCGTGGGCACCAGTCCTGCTCAGGTTCTGGCCATGCTGCTGGGGGAAAATATTATTCTTGCCTTTCTGGGCGTTCTGGGCGGCGGGCTGATCGGCTCCCTTCTAGCCTGGTATTTTCACGCCAACCCCATTGTCTTCAGCTCCTTTGAAGAGCAGTTTCGCCAGTATGGCCTGACTGCCACGAGCCTGCCGACCGCCTTTGCTCCACTGATCATTCTGCGGGATATGGCTGTCATGTTTGTCCTCTGTCTCTTTGCCACGCTTTACCCGATCCGGAAGATTAATCGTTTAACTCCAATTAAGGCCTTGAGATATGTTTAGGCTTGTTTTTAAGTAACTGCTCACAGGGCACCGCATATTTCCGCCATCAGCCCGGTTTACGTATGACTAATACGCGGCACCGGTCTGATGACGAAAATCTACGGCACC
>JANTGB010000287.1 GCA_024763115.1 Desulfobulbaceae bacterium
TCTGATCTGTCTGATATTGAAAAACAGACATTGAAGGAATCATTTGAGGTTATAAGACGGTTGCAGGGCGTGCTGGTGCAGGAATTCAAGTTAACGAATTTCTGATGTTCCAGTTATTTTCCCGCAAACGGGCCCGGAAAATTCATCCGGTCTTTGCCCGGAATAACAGCTACTTTGCTGATCTTGATCAGGATCAGCCCCTGTCATCTTATGAATTTGTCGTGTTTGATACCGAACTTACCGGGATGAACAGCCGCCGGGATGAAATTGTCTCCATCGGCGCAGTCAGGATCAAAAACTTACAGATTATTGCCGGAGAAAACTTTCAGTCCTTTGTCCGACCCCATAAAATCACGGATGCCACAGAAGGAACCTTTATTCATCGCATTACTCCCCAGCAACTGGCAATTGCCCCGGATCTCAGGGAAATTCTGCCGGAATTTATAGATTTTTGCGGTTCATCTCTCCTGATCGGCCATTATGTAAGCCTTGATGTCTCTTTTATCAACAAGGCAGCCAAAAAAATATTCGGCGCCAAAATCAAAAATCCCTGCCTGGACACCATGCGTCTGGCTCAGGTTTACACCGAGACCTGCCGGGAACAATATCACGACCGCTTTAATCTCCGGATATCATACAACCTGGCTGATCTCTGCCGCGCCTATAAACTGCCGATATTTTCCGAGCATGATGCCATGCTTGACGCCCTGCAAACCGCTTATCTTTTTCTCTTTCTGATAAAAAAACTGAACCGGCGCGGCATGGTCACCCTGCATGATGTTTTCAAGGCGGGACAAAGCTGGAAAAATATATTTTAAATAACGGGGTATCCAATTAGTAGGGGTACCCCTTGTGGGTGCCCATTTGATACATGTATCAATTCGCAGGAAGGAACATCATGTGGTTACTTGCGTTAACGGGATAGCCCCTTTTAAAAAAATAAACACCCGGCCAACAAAAAATTAAAAAAAAATCTATATGGGCAAAACCACCTAAGTAGTTATACCAATTGATTTTTTCAAAATAACCACCTTTTTCCCCTGTCGTATTGGTAAAATTTCCTATTGCCTTTTTTGTAAAAAATTCGTAATAAGCGCGGTATTTCATGAAAGTTTGATATAATTATACTTTTTTGCTTATTCTTTTTGCTTATTGTTATTATTGCTGATAATTCCCAACAGGGTACTTTTACTTAAAAGGAGGAACTATGAAGAAAGATCTGTCCCGGTATTGGAAGAAGAATTTGACCTTGATGGTGGTTTTACTGTCCATCTGGGCTGTGGTGTCTTATGGATGCGGCATTTTATTTGTTGAACAACTTAATGCCGTTAAAATCGGCGGCTTTCCCCTGGGATTCTGGTTTGCCCAGCAGGGAGCAATTTACATCTTTGTCTGTCTGATTTTTATCTATTATGCGATCATGAAAAAAGTCGACAAAGAATTTGACGTCGACGAATAACCAAAAGGAGAGAAAATATGTCAATTCTGACATGGACTTATATCATGGTGGGTGTCACCTTCAGCCTTTATCTCAGTATAGCCTGGCTGTCCAGGGTGAAAACGACAAAAGGATTTTATGTTGCCGGCGGCGGTGTTTCCCCGCTGGCTAACGGTATGGCGACTGCGGCAGACTGGATGAGCGCCGCTTCATTTATTTCCATGGCCGGTCTTATCTCATTCATGGGTTACACCGGTTCAATTTATCTGCTGGGCTGGACAGGCGGTTATGTCCTGCTCGCCCTGCTGCTTGCTCCCTATTTACGTAAATTCGGCAAATACACGGTTCCCGACTTTGTCGGCGACCGGTACTATTCGGACATGGCCCGCTTTGTGGCCCTGGTTTGCGCTATTTTTGTGTCATTTACCTATGTTGCCGGCCAGATGCGCGGGGTTGGTATTGTTTTCAGCCGTTTTCTCGAAGTTCCGGTTAATACCGGGGTGTTGATCGGCATGTCCATTGTTTTCTTTTATGCCTCGCTCGGCGGCATGAAAGGCATCACCTATACCCAGGTTGCCCAGTATTCAGTCCTGATTATCGCCTACCTGGTTCCGGCTTTTTTTATTTCCATGAAAATAACCGGAACCTTCCTGCCCCAGATCGGCTTCGGCGGCACCATTGCCGAGGGAGCCAATGCCGGCAAGTACCTGCTTGACGTCTTGAATAAACTTAACACGGATCTGGGTTTTGCCCAGTATACCACGGCCTTTCACGGCCCGGGGGCCAAGTCAATGCTGGATGTATTCTGTATTACCATGGCCCTGATGGTCGGTACTGCCGGACTGCCCCATGTTATTGTCCGCTTCTACACGGTTCCCACTGTACGCGGCGCCCGTCTTTCCGCCGGTTACGCCCTGCTTTTTATTGCCATTCTCTATACAACTGCTCCGGCAATTGCCTCATTTGCCCGCTACAACATGATTAACACCATTAATAATAAGGCATATTCCGAGGCCCCAAGCTGGTTCCGGAACTGGGAAAAAACCGGCCTTATCGCCTGGGTTGACAAAAACCATGACGGGGTTATTCAATATTCCCATGGCAAGCCATTTGCCGGCAAACCTGAATTTTCCGGCGAAAAAGGCTCATACGGCCAGGAACTGGTCTCCAACAAGATTACCGAAAACAGTAACGAACTTTACATTGACCGCGATATCATGGTACTGGCCAATCCCGAAATCGCCAACCTGCCGCCCTGGGTAATTGCTCTGGTTGCCGCCGGTGGCCTGGCTGCGGCCCTGTCCACGGCCTCAGGATTGCTGCTGGTAATTTCCTCATCAATTTCCCATGACCTCTATTACCGGATGATTAATCGTAATGCCACGGAAAAACAACGACTCATGGTCGGCCGGATTATTATCGGACTGGCGGTCTGCGTAGCCGGCTATTTCGGCATCAATCCCCCGGGATTTGTGGCCCAGGTTGTCGCCTTTGCCTTTGGCCTGGCCGCATCTTCATTCTTCCCGATTATTGTTCTTGGTATTTTTGACAAACGGACGAACAGGGAAGGCGCTATTGCCGGGATGATCACTGGTATCTGTTTTACCTTTGCCTACATTGTCAATATCAAATTCATGGGAGGCAGCGCCTGGTTCTTCAACATCAGCGCCGAGGGTATCGGCACTATCGGGATGTTGATTAATATGTTTTTTACCGTCGTTGTTTCCCGGATTACTGCTCCGCCACCCCAGGAAGTTCAGGATATGGTTGAGAGTATCCGCTATCCGCGGGGAGCCGGAGCCGGTATTGACCATTAAAATCTGATTCATCTTTTTAAAAAACGCGCGGATTTTTCCGCGCGTTTTTTTTGCCCTCCAGGAAAAAAACTTCATCCGCTGTTTTACAATCCCCGCTAAATTTCATATACTACTGACAATACAGGAAATTTAATTTCCTGCTGCTGATTTCTGGTTTCGTAACTATTCAGGTTGGGGCGAAAAACTGCCCCAACCACCGACCTGTAACTGTTCAGATGTGCTTTAGCTGTGCGTGATAAGGCTGGCGCAGCATACTAATGCTATGTAAGACAGACTTATCGCGTGCAG
>JANTGB010000288.1 GCA_024763115.1 Desulfobulbaceae bacterium
GCTTCGAAGTCCCAAACGAACGAATCTAAGGCACTGGTAAACACTTACAGGACTGAAGGTTATCGTAAATTTGGTGCCCTGGTGAACGGTTACGAAATTGTCAAGCCTCTATAGGAGACTGTTCGAATTACTGCAAAAATTGTCCGGCAACCTGGTTCAATCCAGGTAAAATCGAACAGTTACTATCAAAAGAGAAAAGACAGGGCTGCAAGCGTAACGTTTTTTCTATAGCTGTAAAGATCAATATTCGAGTCGGCATCGGTATAAGTATGGGTGATCTGCAAGGTCAGGCTGTTGCCGCTTGCCGCATCCATCCACAGGGTGCGGGCCAGACCAATGCTGCAATAAGTTGTGTCATCCTGCCTTTTATCTATAAACAATGCTTCCCGGCCCTGATATTGGCTGTTTTCACTTTTCAGGCTGAAGAAACCGGACATCTTGCTGTTGAAGGCGTAATCATAACGCATTCCAATAATAAAACGGTCATATTTATAAATTCGTTCATCACTGTTTTCATATTCCAACCCCATATCAAGGCTTACCCTGTGTCTGCCTGAGGTTATACCGGTTAACAGGTTGAGCCGGGAATTAACGGAATCCTTGTCGGAATTCTGAAAGTAGTCGCGTTTTGCCACCCTTCCACCCAGGGATAAGATAACGGCTGGGGTGGGATACATTGTTAAAGCTGACTCAAAACCGTATTCTTCCATATAACGGTCATAGCCAAGCTCAAGATGATTGGCCAGCACCTGGTTTTTCCAGATCATTTTTTTGCCCTGCCAGGCCAGGCCCGTGGTCAGCCCGAAAAAGTTTATATCAAGATCATGTTCATCCTGGTAGAAACCATTATAAAGCATTCCCGAGCTTATCCAGGAAAATTGGCGATGGTGGGGAAGGGCATAAGAATGATTCAGGGCCAGGGTGGTGGTGTAAATTACGTCACCTTCCTCTTCGGCTCCGGAACCGGAGAGAATAACATCACCTATTATGGTATTTATGAGATTGGTTGCCGGGGAAACCCTGACATTGTCGTCATAGGATAATCCCACTGACAGCAGGCCGGAAAAAGAATGATTTTTTTCCGCCGCGTCTATAATGGCAAGCAGCATTTTGATATTTTTCTGCACCGGCGGAGGAGGATTAACCGCCAGTGCTTTATTAAAAATTCGCCTGGCCTCGCCATAGGACTGCATTTCCATGTGGCAGCGGGCTATTTCCAGTTGAACCCTGCTGTTGTCCGGTTCCATGATAAGAATCCGTTCATAGGCCATGAGCGCGGCTTCATAGTCTCCCAGCTCAAAGGCGGCCCGGCCCAGGTAAAAATTAATTTCCGGGTTAGCCGGATCATTTTTAAATTCCTGGTTCAGCTGGGCCAGGGCCTTGCGGTATTGACCTGATTTAAAAAGTTCTTTGCCGTTGACGATGTTGGTGTTTTCTGCGGCGGAAGCAGACAGGGAGAAAAAAAACGACGATAAAATAATTAAATAGATAATAGGGCGCATTTTCATATAAAAATCAACCTTGACAAAAAATGGTTTTATGGTAGAAATCAATGTTTCTGTTTACTGAGAAAAATGAATACAAATTTAAATTTATCCAACATTTAAATTTAATCATATATTCGGATTTTAATCGATTATTTTTTTGTAACTACTCATTAGGCGCTTAACCCATGAGTAGTTACTGTCTATATAGATAAATCATAGGTAACGATAGCCTCCCAGGGCTATGTAACCCGGCAATATCAGTGGAGGAATTATGTACGCAATTATTCGTACCGGCGGAAAACAGTATCAGGTTGCGTCCGGCGACAGGCTCCGGGTGGAAAAACTCGAGGGCGTTGTGGGGGACACAGTGGAACTTGCTGATGTCTTGATGATTGGCGATGGCGACCAGGTTAAAATAGGTCAGCCTCTTGTCGACGGAGCCAGGGTGTCAGCCCGGATTGTCGAACAGGGCAAGGCCAAAAAGATTATCGTATTCAAGAAAAAACGGCGGAAAGGCTACCGTTTGAAAAATGGTCATCGTCAGCCTTATACGGCTTTGCAGATTAAAGAGATATTAGTCTAGGAGGTAATGCTGTGGCACATAAAAAAGCGGGCGGCAGTTCCAGGAACGGCAGGGACAGTAATGCCCAGCGCCGAGGCGTAAAAAAATACGGCGGTCAGATTGTCCGGGCCGGTAATATTCTGGTCAGGCAACTCGGTACTAAAATTCATCCGGGGTCTAATGTCGGCCTGGGACGTGATTATACCTTGTTTGCTAAAATTGACGGGGTTGTCGCCTATGAAAAATTCGGCAGACAACGCAAGCGGGTGAGTGTTTATCCGGTTGAGGTTGTTTCCTGATACTGATTGCTCACGATCCTGTTGATTTTAAAAGGCGACGCTGAAAGTGGCTTTTATAGATGAGGCCAGATTTTTCGTCAAGGCCGGAGACGGCGGCAATGGTTGTGTCAGCTTCCGCCGGGAAAAGTTTGTGCCTAAAGGCGGCCCGGACGGTGGTGACGGCGGTCGGGGCGGTTCCGTTATTATCCAGGCTTCGGCCCGGCTTCAGTCTCTGATTGATTTTCGTTATCGTTCCCATTTTCTGGCCAAAAACGGTTCCCATGGCCGGGGAAAGAAAATGCATGGCGGAAAGGGCAAGGATAATGTCATGCTTGTTCCCCCCGGATCCCTGATCAAGGATGATGAAACCGGAAATATCCTGGCGGAACTGATTAAGGAAGATGACGGTTATGTCGCGGCTCGCGGGGGGAATGGCGGCAAGGGTAATGTCCATTTTGCCACCTCCACCAATCGTGCCCCGCGAATTGCCACCAAGGGTGGGCCCGGAGAAGAGCGCTGGCTGCGTATAGAGTTAAAACTGCTGGCTGATGTGGGCCTGATCGGCCTGCCTAATGCCGGCAAATCAACCCTGCTTTCCAGACTTTCCGCTGCTAACCCCAAAGTCGCTTCATATCCTTTTACCACCCTTGAGCCCCAGTTGGGGGTCTTGAATTTCGCCTATGGCGATCCCTGCATTATTGCCGATATACCCGGTCTCATTGCCGGAGCCCACCAGGGAGCCGGCCTGGGCCATACCTTTCTCAGACATATTGAAAGAACCAGGGTTTTGCTTCACCTGATAGACAGTTCCGGCCTGGAAGATGAACCCTATACCCAGTTTTGTATTCTCGAAGATGAGTTGCGTAAGTTCAAAACCGAACTGGCTGACCGTACCAGGCTGGTGCTGTTAAATAAGATTGATCTTCTTGATGAAGATGAACTGCGGGAATTAATTAATATTTTTCGTGAGAAGGGCATTGATGTGCTGCCGATTTCCGCTGCTGCCGGCCGGGGACTGACGAAATTAAAAGATGAGCTTGAGGTTTTGTTGACTCATACGTAAGCGTTCACCAGCACCTCATCTTTGCCCATTTGAACCTGCTTGAATAGCACCAGTATGCTGCGCAGGCACAAATGAACAAATCTAAGGCACTGGTAAACGC
>JANTGB010000289.1 GCA_024763115.1 Desulfobulbaceae bacterium
AAATACGTTTACCGAACAACGGCCTTTTTTCATACCAGTTGATAGTGTCGCGCAAGGTCACCACATCTCCGACAATAGTCAGAGCCGGAGGCTTAATCCCTTCTTTTTTAACGATTTCAGCAATATTGTCCAGAGTGCCGACAACCGAGCGCTGATGGGGCATGGAGGCCCAACGCACCACGGCAACCGGGGTTTTGGGATCACGACCGTTTTTGATCAATTTTTCGGTAATAGAAGGAAGATTCTTTATGCCCATGTAAAAAACCAGAGTCCCTACTCCGGTGGATATCTTGTCCCAGGCAATATTTGACTTCTCCTTGGTCGGATCTTCATGACCGGTGATAAAGGCCACGGAGGCAGTAAATTTTCGATGAGTAATGGGTACTCCGGCAAAGGTTGCGGCTGCCGAGGCTGATGTTACGCCGGGCACTGCCTCATAATTTAAACCGGCCTTGACCACTTCTTCCAGCTCTTCCCCGCCGCGACCGAATATAAAAGGATCACCGCCCTTGAGCCTGACAACTTTTTTGCCGCTACGGGCCCGTTCAACCAACATTTCATTGATCTCATCCTGGGTGTGGGTATGCTTGACTCCACCTCTTTTTCCGGCATAGATAAATTCAGCCTCAGGAGGAACTAACTTTAACAGTTTCTTGCCGGCCAGATAATCGTAAATAATAACTTCAGCCTTTTTCAGAATTTCCCTACCACGCGTGGTTATAAGGCCGGGATCGCCAGGCCCGGCCCCAACCAGGTAAACCTTGCCCTGATCGCTTTTACCGCCGACTTCGACCGCCGTTTTATCTTTTTTATCCATGTTCATATGTAACTACTCATGGGGTAAGCACCTAATGAGTGCAAACCTCAGTATTTGTAACTGGTTACAGGGTGCAGGTAAGCGACCGGAGGGATACTCCGATAGATTTTGGTGATCAGACCGGCGCAGCATACTTGTGCTATGTAAGACAGGCTGATCGCGCAGGTAAGCGAAGACTCCGAATATGCGGCACCATGCAAGCAGTTACGTTTATATATCAATATACCTCTGCCAGTATTTCCCGGCCTCCCAGACCGAGAAGCTGATCCGCCAGCCGTCGTCCGATTATATCGGGATCAACGGCAGCCCCTTCAGCAGTTTTCTTAAGCATTTTTGAGCCGTCTACAGCGGCAATCAGGCCGGTTATGCTGATTGTCTCATCCGTCAATCGAGCAAAGGCACCAATAGGCACCTGGCAGCCGCCTTCCAGCTGATGAAGAAAAGCGCGTTCAGCCCTGACAGTAACCTCAGTTTCATTATCCTGGAGAAAATTCAATCCGGCCAGCAGTTCTTCTGCATCCCGGCGAAGTTCAATGCCCACGGCTCCCTGGCCCACAGCGGGCAGCATTTCAGCTGGAGAAAAAAAGGAAGCGATCCGGTCACTCCAGCCCAGTCGATTCAATCCGGCGGCAGCCAGGATAATGGCATCATACATGCCATCGTCAAGTTTACGTAACCTGGTATCAAGATTACCGCGCAAATCATAAATCCGCAAATCAGGACGGACAACCGCCAGTTGCGATCTGCGCCGCAGGCTGCTGGTTCCCACCTTGCCGCCTTCGGGCAGATCGGCAAGTGTTTTATATTTATTAGCGATAAAAGCATCTCGCGGGTCTTCCCTTTTAGTGATAATGCCCAGATGAAGTTCAGGCGGAAGCTCAGCCGGCACATCCTTCATACTGTGCACGGCAAGATCAATCTCGCCTCTTAGCATCGCCTCCTCAATCTCCTTGACAAAGAGCCCCTTGCCGCCGACTTTTGCCAGGGGCACGTCAAGAATTTTATCACCCCTGGTAACTATCTTGACCAGTTCAACCGAAACTTCCGGATACCCGGCTTTGATAAGATTTTTAATATTATTACTCTGGGCCAGGGCCAGCAAACTTGCCCTGGTACCGATTTTTATAACTTTCCGCATATAATTTCCTTAATAGTTACTACCCATGGAGTAAGTGCCTGATGAGCGCAAACCGGATTATTTATAACTGCTCGGAGTCTGCGTTAACTGCATGGCGCAGAAAAGCGACCAGAGAGAGACTCCAGGTAAGCGCAGACTCCGATAAATTTTGGTGATCAGACCGGCGCAGCATACCGGCGCTAAGTAAAACAGCCTGACCCCCGGACAGATAAGTGAGCTTGTGAGACTCCGGATCTGCTGTCCAGTAAGCAGTTACTGATAATCAATGACAACCGGCACAGCTTGTTTTTGCGCAGCCACCGCATTGGTCTTTAGAACCTCTACCGGTTTTAGGTCGGCATTTATATGATGACATTAATTTTTCCAGATCAAAGTCGCCACAGGCCGGACATTTCGCTTTTTCCGAGCCGGAAAGCAGAATTTCAAATTCATGGTTGCATTTCCGACATTTAAAATCAAATAATGGCATATTTTAAATATGTTAACCTATTTTATCCAATAATGCCGCAATCAGCAGGGGAATCATCAGTTCATGATGACCGGTAATATTATATCCCTTGCCGCCGCCGGCGGTCGGCCGGTTAACCACATTGGTCATGGGCCGGTAATGACGGATGAAATCAAAATTGGCAGTGGTAAAATTTTCCACCTTATAACCAAGATTACGCACTACGGTTAACGCCTTTAGAAAAACTTCGGGTAAAAGAACTGCTGAGCCGAAATTCAAATACGCCCCGCCTTCAAGGTCACTGACCAGAGAACAGAAAAGACGAAAGTCGTTATGACTGGTCCGGCCGATAGCAGATCCGTCCGCCGAAGGATGAATATGGACAATATCAGTGCCCACAGCCACATGCACGGTAACCGGAACATCAAGCTGTCGGGCCCTGGCCAGAAGGCTCATATTGTTATAGGGAAAATTCTTTTCCAGCAGATATTCGCCCATAGCCCGGCCCAGACCGATATCACGAGCCGCACCCTGATTAATGGCGCTGTTTACCACCTCACCGGTTTCTCTAGCCGCACCAAACTCGCCACTGCCCAACACCTGGCCGACATCCTCCGAGGTGCGGCCTACCATGGCTATTTCCGTATCATGGATAATACCGGCCCCGTTCAAGGCAATGGCGGTAATGATTTTTCTTTCCAGCAGATCAATCAGCAGGGGATTGAGGCCTACTTTTATGACATGGGCGCCCATCCCGATAATAATCGGTTTTCCGTTTTTATGACATTCAGCCAGACGGGAAACCAGTTCCGGAAAATCAACCCCCAGCAACTGATTAGGCAGGGAATCAAGCAATTCCATCACCGTAGCCCCCGGCGATAGCGGCCGGGCAAAATCAGCCACTGTTACCTTGCTGTGGCGATCGTAGACAGAATAAGTATTAAGTTTGCTTAAATCAATCAGCTCTTTTTTCATTTCTTATTCTTTTTTTGGTAAGCGTTCACCAGCACCTCATCTTCGCCCGTTTGGGCCTTCTCGAATAGCACAAGTATGCTTCGAAGTCCCAAACGAACGAATCTAAGGC
>JANTGB010000290.1 GCA_024763115.1 Desulfobulbaceae bacterium
CCAGGTAAGCGACCAAAGGGAGACTCCAGGTAAGCGACCAAAGGGAGACTCCAGGTAAGCGACCAAAGGGAGACTCCGTTAGATTTTCGTCATCAGACAGGTAGCTGCGTATTAGTCATACGTAAACCGGGCTGATGGCGGAGGTAAGCACCCTTAAAAACAGGGCATAAACTTCGACTCCGAATATGCGGGCGCCCTGTGAGCAGTTAACTTTTAATTTTAAAAAAATTTTTTTATGCCGGGAGAATTTTAATGTCTTTACAATGGGATCGAAATTTTGCTTTGGAACAGGCCGGGGATGATGATGAACTGCTGGTCGAACTTCTTGATTTGTTACGGATGTCCTCGGCCGGCGATCTGGAAAAAATTAAAGCGGCGGCTCTTGCCGGAGATGCCGGGGCTATGGGTGATGCGGCTCACAGCATCAAGGGTGCGGCAGCAAGTATGGGGGTGGTGGCTCTGCGTGATGTAGCTTATGAAATAGAAAAAAAAGGAAGAGCCGGTGATCTGGAGGCAGCGAAAATTCATATTGATGAATTGCAGGGATTGATTGCCGAACTTGATTCGCTCGAATAAAAAAACGGGGTAATTTAAATGCCGTCGGCTCGTGAGTTAGTTAAAAAATTCAGTGACATGAAAACCCTGCCCCATGTAGCCATCAGGGTTACCCGGATGATCAACTCGGAATCCACCACCATGCAGGATTTTGAACAAGTGATAAAGCTTGATCCTATTCTGGTTATGAGGCTCTTAAAATTGGTAAACAGCCCTTTTTTCAGCCTGGCAAACAAGGTGGATTCAATTTCTAAAGCCGTGGTTTTTATCGGTATGAAGAATCTTCGTAATCTTGTCGCAGTTGAAGCCCTGCGTGATCTGTTTAAGTCAAAGGGCAAAGAAGATGGTTTTTCCCGGCAGAACTTATGGATGCACTCGGCAACCGTTGCTATCCTTGCCCAGATGATCTCTAATCGTATTTTCGGTATAGAAGACGAAGATGTTTTTCTGGCCGGCATAATTCATGATATCGGCCTGATTGTTGAAGATCAGCTTGTCGGGGATCTGCTCAGACAGGCTTGCGCTTTAACTGTTGCCGAGAAAAAACCATTAATTGAAAGCGAAG
Organism: Desulfobulbaceae bacterium; assembly: GCA_024763115.1. Classification (GTDB taxonomy): domain Bacteria; phylum Desulfobacterota; class Desulfobulbia; order Desulfobulbales; family SURF-16; genus JANTFJ01. Next base: position 1,121 of record JANTGB010000290.1, read on the forward strand.
GCGAAATAATTGAAACCAATCACTGCAAAGTCGGCAACCTGCTCTGTTTTGAATGGAATTTACCCGATGAAGTGCTGAAGGCGATAAAATTTCACCATCGGCATGACATAAAATACCCAATTCCCAGCGTAATCAGCATTCTGCAACTGGCTGAATATATTGCTGAAAAAATGAAATATGGCGCTATTCCCGGTTATGTTGCGCCTCTGGCATCATATCTTGTTCCTCATGTTAAGGAAAGAATGATGGATTATAAAATTTTGATTAAGAGCCTGCCTGAGGAAATGGCCAAGGCTAAAGAACTTTACGAAACTCTTGAAGATTAGTCCCTGGTAATAAAATGTTTGATGAACTGGTTGATGAAATATTTGCAGATCTGGTGGACGGCAATGAAGAAATATGCGAACTGCTGGCTGAACTGACCTCCATTATTCCCGCCGGTTTTTTTTATCTTTATGATGATCAGGGCCATGCCTGTAGTGAGCCGAATTTTTTTCAGGTTGAAAAGGGGGTGCGCGAACAATTGCGGGACGAGGTTTTAAGAGGAGAAATCTTATCTGCCGTTACCCTGGAAAATGGTGAGTTTCTTTACGCCTATAGATTGTCGACAGAAAAGGCCACCCTTTTTTTCAAGCTACCGGATGTGCCCGGCGATATGCGTCTGGATCCTGTTCTGCGCCGTTATTTTAAAAACTCTATCCAGCTGGCCCTTTTAACTCGGAGTCACCGGGAAACACTAATTGAAAAAGAGCAGCTCAACCGCCATATTGAGTCACTTGACAAGCAGCATCAGAAATTGCTGGAAGAAAATCATCAGCAATATCTCCAGCATCAGAAAAAGGAAAAAGAATATGCCAGGCAGTTGGAAAAAGAAATTGCCGGGCAAACCAGGGAATTGCGGGAGAAAAACACCCAGCTTGAGAAAGCCAGTCGCTTAAAGAGCGAATTTCTGGCCAACATGAGCCATGAGCTTCGTACCCCGATGAATGCCATCATTGGTTTTTCCGGCCTGCTGGCTGAGACGGATCTTGATAAAGAACAGGCTGATTTTGTTCAGACTATCAGGAAGGCAGGAGCCGGTCTTCTGGTGCTGATTAACGATATTCTTGATCTGGCCAAGATTGAGGCCGGCAAACTTGAACTTGAGCTCCTGCCTTTTCCGCCGATTGACCTGTTAAAGAGCATAGTCAGCATGTTTCATTCCCAGGCGTTGAAAAAGCATAACAAGTTGATTTTTATGAAGGATGACAGACTGCCGGCCCTGGTTGTCGGAGATGAAAATCGTTTACGGCAGATTCTGGTTAACCTGACCGGCAATGCCATGAAGTTTACCAAAAACGGCACTGTTGAGGTAAAAGCCGAACTGGTGACAGCGGACAAAAAACAGGTTTCTGTCCGCTTTGCGGTACGGGATAGCGGGATCGGTATTCCGCCTGATCGCCAGGCAGCGGTGTTTGAAAAATTTACCCAGGCAGACGGCTCAACTACGAGAAAATTCGGCGGCACAGGTCTGGGGTTATCCATCTGCTCTCAGCTGGTGGAGCTTATGGGCGGCAAAATAGAACTTGAAAGCGCGGTAAACAAGGGAAGCACTTTCAGTTTTGTTATTTCCCTGGCCCCGGCTGCGGAACAAAAACGCGAAACCAGTGCAACCGCACCGGCAAAAGATGACGGAGAAAAGAAGACAACGCAGCGGGTTCTGCTGGTTGAAGACAATCCGGTTAACCGGAAACTTGCTATCATACTGATTAAAAAACAGGGCTGTGAGGTCGAAGTTGCCGGTGACGGTCTCCAGGCCTTGAATAAATTAAAAGAACAGTTTTTTGATATTGTCCTGATGGATGTCCAGATGCCCAACCTCGATGGTCATGCGGCCACCCGGAAGATCAGGGAAATTGAGGCCTCTGCCGAACGGCAAGACTATATTGGCCTCAGAGGCCCGGAACCAGTCAGGATTGTCGGTCTTACCGCCCATGCTCGTAAGGAAGATGAACAACGCTGTTACGATAGCGGAATGAATGATTTTCTGACCAAGCCGATTGTCAGGGATAAACTTAATAAGGTATTGGTGTAACTGCTTACAGGGTACCGCATATTCGGAGTCGGAGTTTGTGCCCTATTTTTTTTAAGGGTGCTTACCTCCGCGATCAGCTATGTCTTACATAGCACCAATAATCGGTGTTTAGCCCAACTTTGTGAGTTTTGCTCCATTAATGGAGCCGTTTTTTGTTAGACAACATATTTTGATGTAAATATTCGGGTTGGGTAAAAGCTACCCTTCTCTACCCCTTTAAATGTTCGGATAGTGCCCCGGATTTGTTCGTTTCGGTGTGTTCACTATAGTATACTATGTGAA
>JANTGB010000291.1 GCA_024763115.1 Desulfobulbaceae bacterium
GGACAGCAGGGCCAATATACTTGTCGCCATAGACCGGGAAAACCATATTTTTATTGATCATAGAGAGATAGATATAAGGGCGGTCAGGGCAAATATCGAAAGGGCAATGGCGGATAATCCTGCCGGAGCCGTGGTTGTTGTGGCTGACCGGAACAGCGCCACCGGTATTGCCGTCAAGGTGATGGACAGCTGTCGCATGGCTGGAGCGGAAAATGTTTCTCTGGCTGCGAGCCTGGAGAACTAATCAAATCAACACGAGAAATTGAATTATCTTCTTGTCACCCACAGAAGAAACCTGCTTACCTGGGCATGGGCGGTGCTTGCGGCCGTACTCATCAATGCAGCTCTTTTCTTCATCATGCCCATGCTGCAGAATCATGATTGCAGCGACACTGCTCCGTTGGAAATAATTTCCGGGGTTGAGCTGATTCGTCCGCCCCCCAGGGAAAAAATAAGGGAAAAGGAGAAGCCGAAAAAAATAAAAAAAATTACCCGCTCCATGCGGCCACCTGAGCCGGTAAACACAAGCATCAAGCCCAGGCCCCTTGATCTTCCCTTTCGCATTGACCCCGGCTTTCAGCCTGCGATGAAAGCACTGGCCACCCTGCCGATGGATTTTGCTTTTTCAAAGGATATCAAACCGGAAGGGATCTTTTCTGTCGATGATCTTGACGCTCCTGTAGGCGTGCTGGTTCGGATGGAACCAGCCTATCCCATGCGGGCCAAGCACAGAAGAATAGAGGGATGGGTAAAAGTCAAGCTGCTTGTTAATGAATCAGGCCAGGTGACTCGCGCTGAGATTGTTGAGGCTGATCAACCGGGATATTTTGAAAAAAGCGTATTGAATTGTGTCAGGAAATGGAAATTTAAGGCCCCGACTGTCGCAGGTAATCCGGTCAGCGTCTGGATGGAGACAAAAATAACATTTACACTGGAATAGATATGCCTTCTTACTTTTTACAGCAGCTGCAAAGGCAACGAAAACGTACTCTGGCCGTCATCCTGCCGGCACTGTTTTTTCTCTTTTTTTTGTCTACGCCCCTGAATGCCGGACATATTCCTGCTCCGGTAAACAGGCTGCTTTTCAAGGTTTCGAAGTTGTTTGCCCTTGATGAGTACGATGAGGCCATAGACCTCATCAAGAAATTTCGCCTGGAGAACAGCAGAAATGAATACGTAAATCATCCTGAGCTGCTCTTTGCCCTGGGAAACTGCTGCCTGGCCGGCAAGGATTACGGGTGTGCCGTTAAAAATTACCAAAAGGCAGTTTCCGCCCGTCCCGACCATGCCCCGTCCTGGCTTAACATGGCAAATGCCCTTTACAATCTTGAGCAGTATGACGAGGCGGCCCGCAGTTTCACCAAGGCCTTTAAGCTTCAGGAGAAAAAAAATCCCGAGCTCCTCTACTATAGCGGAATATGTTTACTGCTGGCCAACAAAAACGCCCAATCCCTCAAGGTCTTTGCCGGACTCTTTGCCGACTTTCCCAAAAACATTAAACCGCAATGGAAAGAAGGCATGGTACGAGCCCTGATTGCCGACAATAAAAATCTAAGGGCGCTGCCTCTCCTGCGGGAACTTGTTTCCCTCTACTCAGGAGAAAAGAAAAAACAGTGGAGCGAGGTTCTGCTATATCAATACCTGGAACTTAAGATGAATGAAAAGGCCCGGAGTCTGGCCCTGACTCTTGCCCGGCAATATCCTGGAGAGGAAAAATGGTGGAAAGCAGCAACTCATGCGGCTCTTGAACAGGGCATGATGGAGGAGGCAATGGCGTCCCTGATGATAGTTTCCTTCATCCATCCCCTTGATGCCCGAGACGCAAAGCTGCTCGCCGACCTGAACCTGCAGGCCGAGATACCCCGGAAGGCCCTGATCGTTTATGAACATCTGCTTGAGGACAACCCTTCCGCCGGCCTGCTTAAGCGCGTGGTCTATGCCTGTCGCAGTCTCGGCCAACAGGAAAAAGCCCTGGATATCCTTGAACAATACAAGCAAATTGTCTTGAAGGATCAGGAACTGCTCGTCAGCCGCGCTGATCTTCTGTACACTCTTTCCCGGTACGGCCCTGCCCTGAAGGCCTACCTGCTTGCCGCCGGATTTTCCAGGAAAGATCACCAGGAGCTGAAGGGTAGAGCATGGCTGATGGCAGGATACTGCGCCTGGCAAATTGATGATCTCCAGGCAGCCTCCAGGGCCTTTGCCAGGGCGGCCCGATTCCCCGGCCAGAAAAAAAGCGCCGTAAAGGCCGAAGGTTATATAAAAAAAATTTTGAAAATTACATAACTGACACCATCACGGGAAATTATAAAAATGAAAAATATTTTTGCGGCCATAATAATCATGTTGCTGGCAACTGCCTATGCTTCAGCTCATACAACAGTCATTTTTCCCCATACCACGGAAAATGGCGCTAGGAATCTGATGGTTGCTCATTTCCTGCCCTGGTATGGAGACAATATAAAGGGAATCAGATTTAATAAAAAGGATACCGTCGATGTTAAGGGGATTGAATCCATATCCCTGATTCATAACGGCGAGGAAAGGGATATATCAGGCCTGGCGGTTCCCGGCTTTTTAGAGGTAAGGCACGGCAGGGGGGAATGTTATGCTGTTCCGCTTAAGAGGAAAATAATTCCCAGGGCCGGAGACTATATATTTGTCGTAAAGCATGCCCCGCACTGGAAAGGTCATAAAGATATTTATGTCGGAAAGATAAGTAAGTTTTTCATCAACAATGCCGGGCTTATTACTGACTGGCCTCACCGGGTACTCAAAGAGGCGCCGGAGATAATTCCGCTTTCAGCGCCCGATAGTGTCTATGCCGGCACACTTTTCCGGGCTGAGGCTGTTGATGACAAAGGAGAACATATCCCCCATGGCAAGATTCATGTTGAATTCCTGAATTATAAAATAAATGACAGGGGAATTGCCGACTCAGGCCCCCTGCTTGAAAATAAAAAGGCCGGCGACACATTCCTGTTTACCGACGGCAGCGGTGCCTTCTCCTTTGTGCCCCCCAGAGAAGGAGTATGGACTTTTACCCTGGTAGACGGGGGGAGGGATATTAAGATTAACGGAAAAAAACTTCAGTATGATTCCTCGATATCACTCCAGGTAAAATCCCTGCAATAATCCCGGACTGAATGTAAGCAGCGCTTAATATTCGTTCATTCGGGTCGGCAAAGCTTACCGGCCGCAGATCAAAAGCCGATTCGAATGAGCGAAAACAAAATGCTGAATATTTACATAATATCACCGTAATTACTCATGGGGCAAGCGCCTGATAAGTGCAAACCTCAGTATTTGGTAACCGTTCACCAGAGCACCAAATTTACAATAACTTTCAGACCTGTAAGTGTTTACCAGTGCCTTAGATTCGTTCGTTTGGGACTTCGAAGCATACTTGTGCTATTCGAGAAGGCCCAAACGGGCG
>JANTGB010000292.1 GCA_024763115.1 Desulfobulbaceae bacterium
GCCGTAGATTTTCGTGATCAGGTCGGCGCAGCGTATTAGTCATACGTAAGCCGGACTGATCGCGGAAATATGCGGTACCCTGTGAGCAGTTACGTTTTATCCTTATATAAAAGTTACTGTTTGTAATATGTATATCACCTAAGGCATGTTCTGTGCCGGACGTGACGGGAAAATTGTCAGACAACGTATATCTTGCTGTTAACACGCATATTATCTGCGGAAAAATATAATCAATTGCTCTGTAAAAATATATATCTCGCCCCTGCCCTGTCCAAAAACAAGACAGCACCCTGATCTATCCGGCCGGGGCATTGTCCATATTTTAGACAGCTTTGAGGCAAAAGGTGCTCGATGAACGGTTACAGCATTACCAAGGGGAAAGATGTGGCGTGCCCTGTCTCTTCCCCTTCCTGTTTTGCTGTATTTTTATCCGGCTCTCTGTTATTGTCTATTCAGACCTCGTAAAAAACTTTTTATTATTGACTGCAAACCCTTTACTAGTATGTAATTTGGTCAAAATTGGACGGTTGGTCTGGGTTAAAAGGTTCAAAGTTCAGGGTTCAGGGTTGGTGGCCCCCTTGAGATAACGGGTATCCTCTAAACCTTGAACCTTGAACGAGACTTCGTGCAAAGTTACAGCAGAATGTCCAGAAAACAGCGTTAATTTAACGATTATTTAACGAGGTCTGCTATTATGAAATCGTAACCGTTTTCTTTCAGCCACAACCAGGAGACCATGTTTACGCTCCCTGTCAAATCTTCCTTCAGAATTTCCAAGCCCATCCTGCTCATTCTCCTGACCACCCTGGGCCTTGCCACACTCCTTGCCGTAAACACCATGCGTAACCTGAGCCGGGAACAAAAATTAATGGAGAAATTTCTGCTCGATGAGGGCTTAACCCTTATCCGCAGTTTTGAGGCAGGGGCGCGTACCACCATGAGGCATGAAATGATGGGTGGGGATCTGCCCATTAATACCCTTATCAGGGAGACGGCCAAGGCTGAACGAATCGCTTACATCGTCATTGCCACAGAAGACGGAACCGTGATAGCCGGCAGTGGAGAGCATAATGTAAAAACTGACGCAAACCTTCTCTCACAGGTTCCGGCAGATAAAAAACCGGTAACAGTGCTTCATGATGCCAACGGCGAACACCCTGTCTTCGAGGTGATGACCCGCTTCCGGAGTCTGCCGTCTTTCAGGCCGAGAATGATGAGAAGAATGAAAAATTTCGGCAGGAACAACAAAGCGGCTATCACAGAACTCCTTGAAACAGGACGGGCTGTAATTCATCTGGGACTGCGAACCGATGAGTTTGTTGCGGCGCGCAAACAGGATATTATCCATTCACTCTTTATGGGAGGAATACTCCTCTTCCTGGGCAGCGGGGGGCTCTATTTACTCTTTCTCTACCAGGGTATGCTGGTCACTCGCCTGACCCTGGCCCACATGAAACTCTACACCAGAAATATTATTGAATCCCTGCCGGACGGCTTAATCACTCTGGACGCTGAAGGATATGTGGCCTCGTGTAATCCGAAGGCATATGAATTCAGTAATATGGATATGAATGAACAGAAGGATAAAAGGCCGGAAGACATCTTTGCGGACTGGCCGATCAATTCTCTGGAAATAGGCGCCGGAATTTCCTCTTTCTCCTATACCTTCATTCATCCGGACGGCAATGAAATACCGATTGAAATCAGCGGTTCCCCCTTACTCGACGAGCAGGGAAAAAAAACAGGCGCGGTACTGCTCCTGCGTGATCTGCGTGAAATAAAATCCATGCAAGCGCAACTGGCCAGAGCCAGGCATCTAGCCTCCCTTGGGCGAATGGCTGCCGGCATTGCTCATGAAATCCGCAATCCTCTCGGCACCCTGCGCGGATTTGCCCAGTATTTCGGCAGCAAAGCAGAGGATGAGACTTCTAAAGAGTACTCCGCGCTCATGATCGGCGAGGTGGACAGGCTGAATGCAATTATCTCCTCCCTGCTCCAGTTCTCCCGTCCGCGTAAACCCGAATTCAGCCAGGTTGATGTCCCCGGTCTGCTGGCGAAAGCAGGAAAACTGCTGGAGCATGATTTTATGAAAAACAGTATTGTTCTCCAATTGGACAATGACTGCCCTGGTACTATCGAGGCGGACGCTGATCTTTTACTGCAGGTGCTGCTCAATCTGCTGCACAATGCGATCAACGCCGGCCAAAAAGGTGACTGTGTTACCCTGTCCTGTGAATGTGACCCGGAAAAGGACACGGCCGGTATTACTATTGCCGACAGCGGAGCCGGGATGAACCGGGCAGAACGCGAAAAGATGTTTGATCCTTTCTTCACCACCAGAAAAGCCGGGACAGGACTCGGCCTGGCCATCAGCCACCAGATTGTGGAACAGCATCACGGTTTTTTCGCAATTAGATCACTCCCCGGCAAAGGTACTGAAATCACAGTTGTTTTACCCAAACAGGCCGGAACAAACATAGTTAACGAGTTAAGCAATGAAAAAAATATTGATCGCTGACGATGACAGGGCCCACCGGATTATGCTGAAAGTCAATTTGACGGAAGCGGGCTATGACATAATTGAAGCAGAGGACGGAGATCAGGTTATGCCGATACTGGCGGAGCATGAAGTTGATCTCATCCTGATGGATCTGAAGATGCAGCGGATGGACGGCATGGAAGCCATCAAGCTGCTGCGGGAAAACGGCCGGCCCGAACCTGTTGTGGTGATCACCGCATTTTCTTCTGTGGAATCCGCAGTTCGGGCTATGAAACATGGGGCCATGGATTATGTTACCAAACCGGTGGACATTGAATCTCTGAAACTTACAGTTGCCAGGGCTCTTGATTTTGAGGCGCTGCGCGGAGAAAATGAAGAGCTGAAAAAACGGCTGGGTGAACAGTTTGACTTCCGCAATATCATCGGTCGCAGCCCGGCCATGGAAAAGGTCTTTGAAACCATCTTCCTGGTGGCTCCTTCTGCCGCAACAGTGTTAATCAACGGCGAATCCGGGACAGGAAAAGAATTGATTGCCGGTGCTCTGCATCATAACAGCAAGCGCAAAGAGAAACCCTTTATCAAGTTGAACTGTGCGGCGCTTCATGAAAACCTGCTGGAATCAGAGCTTTTCGGCCATGAAAAAGGCGCCTTTACCGGAGCAGACAGCCAACGCAAGGGGCGTTTTGAACTGGCAGACAAAGGCACGCTCTTTCTTGATGAAATCGGGGATATGTCCCCCCAGACCCAGGCCAAAATTCTCCGCGTTCTCCAGGAAGGAGAGCTGGAACGTCTGGGCGGCAGCAAAACCGTCAAGGTAGATGTACGCCTCATTGCCGCAACTCACCGTGACCTGAATGAAATGGTGAAAGAGGGAACATTCCGCCAGGATCTGTTTTTCCGCCTCTCGGTTGTGCCCATCGAACTCCC
>JANTGB010000293.1 GCA_024763115.1 Desulfobulbaceae bacterium
TGCCGTAGATTTTCGTCATCAGACCGGTGCCGCGTATTAGTCATACGTAAACCGGGCTGATGGCGGAAATATGCGGTGCCCTGTGAGCAGTTACGGTTGCATGATAATTTTACAGGAAATAACGTGAGCAAAATAATAGCCATTATGATCGGCGGCGGCCTGGGAGCCTCCTGCCGACACACTCTTTTTCTGCTGGTTCAGAAAATTTCACCTGATAATTTTCCGTACGGCACCCTGGCAGTCAACCTGCTGGGATCCTTTTTAATCGGCTTTCTCTGGGGTTATTTTGAAAGCAGCCGCCTTACTCCAACAGTCCGCGTCTTCATTTTTACCGGCTTTCTCGGCGGCTTTACCACCTTCTCAACCTTTGCCAGGGAAGCAATGCAGCTCTTTAAAATCGGCCAGTGGAAACCGGCCATAGCCTATGTGGCGGTCAGTAATACAATCGGGGTACTTCTGGTATTTGCCGGTTTTTATCTGGCCCAGCACATCTGCTTGGCCGATTAATATGCCCCTGACCCTTTACAGATACCTGCTGGTTTCCACTCTGGCTCCCTTTTTTGCCAGCCTTACCATTATGACAGCCATCCTCTTCCTGGGACGGCTCATTCCGGTATTAAATATCGTCCTCAAACTTGGAGTGGGATTCAATGATTTTATCCGTCTCTGCGCCTACATGGCTCCAAAGCTTTTGATTTTTTCCATTCCCATGGCCGGCATGCTGGGAATTATCCTCTGCTTTTCAAGACTTGTCAACGATAACGAAATTCTAGCCTTAAAAGCCGGCGGAGTCAGCATAAACAAAATTCTACCAGCGGTCATAATCGCCGGACTTATAACCACCCTGCTCACTGCATTTTGTTCAATCCTGTTAATTCCCAAAAGTCAAATTGCCATGAAAAAACTTTTCCTTACACTTGCCAAGGAAAAAATTCACCGGGGCATGCAGGCTAAAAACTTCAGTGACGGATTTAAGGACGCGGTTATTTATATCGACAAAATTGATCCCAAGACCAGAGAATGGCATGGAGTTTATGTATCAGATACCAGAGATCCGAAAAATCCTCTGACCATTACCGCCCGATCCGGTCGGCTGCAATCCCGGATGGACAAAATGCTGATGGTTCTGACCCTGGAAAACGGCAGCATCCATCAGGCAAAGGGCGAAAAATCAACAATTATTCAATTTCAGGAATATTCTCTCAATCTCCCGGTTGCCAAACAGCAGAAAATTGAGGCCATGGACAAATCATCCATGAGCCTGCATGAGCTGCTTAAACAGGCGGCCCGGGCCGGAAAAGGAAGCGAAAAAGGGATAAAATATCTTATTGAATATCATTACAGGCTTATTCTGCCCATCGGCGCCCTTATCCTCTCTATTCTAGGCCTGCCCCTGGCCCTGCGCACCAGACCCGACGAAAAACCCGTAGGTCTGCCCCTGGGGATCTTATTCTTTGTCTTCTTTTATATTGCCCTGACCACCGCTAAATCACTGGCTGAGGAAAATATTATGCCTGTGGCCCCGGCAATGTGGATGCCGAATATCATTTTTGCTCTCTTCACCTTTTACATTCTTTATATGAGTGAAAAAGAAAAAATGCCGTTTCTTATTGAACGTGTCATGGATCTCATCCAGGCTGTCAGCAGCCGTTTCCCTCCTCTCAGCAGGAATCAGCCATGACTATTCTTGACCGTTATCTTTATAAACAATTTATCCGTAACTTTCTTTTGATATGCGCCGGACTGATCTCAGTTTACCTGCTGATTGATTTCTTTGAACGAATAGATAATTTTCATGAGGCCCATAAACCGGTCAGTCTGGTGCTTAAATATCTTATATGTAAAGTTCCGAGAATATATAACGAATTAAGCCCCATCTGTATTATGCTGGCCGGGATTGTCACCATTGGCCTGCTCAACCGCAACCGGGAGATGACAGCCCTGAAAGCCGGTGGAATATCTTTCCGGCGGCTGGTAAAACCTGTTTTAAAAAGCGCGCTTTTTTTTACCTTTGTTTCTCTGGCCTCAGCCCAATGGCTGCTCCCGGTCTCCACCTCGGTGACTAACCGTATCTGGCATAAAGAAGTACAGCAAAAAATGCATTCCGGCATTGTCAGAAATGGTCGGGTTTACTATAAAGGCAATGAAGGAATCTATACATTTATCAGACCCGATTCCAGGCTGAACAATTTTATTGATTTTACCTATCTGGCTATTGATAAAAAATACCGGGTAAATCTTTTTGTTACAGCCAAAAAAGCTTCCTGGCATGATCAGTGGCTCCTGGAAAACGGCCAGTTATTACGCAAGATATCGGGCAACAATATAAATATTAAAAGATTCAAGGAGATGAATATCAACCTGCCGGATCCGCTTAAAAATTTTTTTGTGCCTCCATACAAGGTAACGGAACTGTCCATCGGCCGGCTGGCAATAAGAGCGCTTAAAGACCTGCGTAACGGCGACCGGCGAAACTGGGTGGAATTTAATCGGCGCTTATCCTTTATTTTCCTGGGGTTTCCCCTGGTGCTGCTGGGAATTCCCGTGGTTATAATTGTCCATTCCAACTGGGGCCATGATCTGACCATGGCCGTGCCGATCAGCAGCGGCCTGGCCTTTGCCGCCTGGGGAATATGGAGCGCCAATCAGGCCATGAGCAATGCCGACTACATTAATCCAGTGGTTGCCTCCTGGTTGATTCATTTTGTTATCGGCGGGATCGGCTTTTATCTGATCAGACGACAGGATGTTACTAATTAACAACAGATAAGTCTGTTGAACTGAACCGCTGTTGCGGAAACAACCAACCCGCCGGAATTCTCCTCAAACAGACTGTTCCCCCCCCTTATCACTTTTTTTTGCTGTACATTACCCTTTGACGTTGACACGAAAGAATTTTTATGTTTAATGAAATACTGATACTCATAAAATGAGTCAGGAATGTGCAGCCGGGTAAAAGATTGTCATTCACCATTTCGAGAGTATATGCCCGGAAAACATTTTCTCGTTTTCCGGCTTGACCTTTTTATTATCTTAATAACCGGAATATGATTATCAAAGGTGTTACCTGGAAAAACTCTCCAGTTACAGGGTAATATGATAGAAATTTTTCGTAACTATTCAGGTAGGGGCGAAAAACCGCCCCTACCGCCGATATGTATGACGGCGTTTTGCTCCTGTTCAGGGGGGGATAAGCGAACAAAGTGAGACTCCCTTGTGCTTTAGCTGTGCGTGATAAGGCCGGCACAGCATACTAATACTATGTAAGACAGGCTTATCGCCTGCAGGTAAACACCCTTAAAAACAGGGCTTAAACTTCGACTCCGGATGAAGCGCAGCTGGATATTAACATACAGACATCGTAAACCCTACTCGAAAAAGTGTAATATTTTGGACAAGCCAAATGGT
>JANTGB010000294.1 GCA_024763115.1 Desulfobulbaceae bacterium
GTAAAGTTCCGGGGACAGCATACAGAACTATGTTTATGATTCTGTGATTTTTGCTGAAAAATTAACCTTTTTTACAATTTTGCAATATAATATTAGTGGCGATTTTACAACGATATATAACCTAAACGGGAAAGATCACAACAGGTTCTTTGTCCAAAATGATCCAATTAATTACATCGATCCGGAAGGATTGTTCAAAACTACCACGAGGATATATTTTTCTGACTATTTCTTTGTTTATGATTTGGATAAAAAGAAGTACGAAGGAATTTATGAAATTCAAAATGCTCCTTGCTTGTTCAACTGTTTTTTCTCGGATGAAGAATGGGAAAACATGTTAGATCAATCAATAGATCAATGTTCTGGAGAGATATGAACTTTAAAAAGGAAACTTACTTAATGTGGGGAGTGGTTTTGGTTTGTTTAATAATGGGGGTTGTGGGAACTATTATTGTTAAATATTTTGCTCCTTAAGCCAGGTAGGTTGGGTTAATCTTCACTCTTCACTCTTCACGGGTGCATTACGTATTTGTTCGTAAAAATTTTTTCGCCTGATCCCGGGTAACATATCGAGAAAATGCTTCATCAAATGTGCCATTCACCAGAGAACACCGCAAGCGGAGCATGCCATTACCGTTGGGTTTCAACCACCAAGCCCCTGAGCGTTTAAGCCGGGTGTGGCAGATAAACTTATTGGCTGATTCGATCCCCCCACTGCCGATGGGATATCCGCCCTTTTTTGCACCATCGTAGCGGGTTCGGTGTTGATTGTTTTTCAGGTAACCGATGAGTTTTCTGATCTGTTCTTTGACATTATCATCTTTGGGTTTCATCCGTCTGAGCCCGCCTATGACCAGGCCTGTTTCGTCATAGTAGATATGGCCAATTGCACCGATTACCCAGGAAAGCGCCTTATCCGGATTGTCACCATATTGAGCATCAGCCAGGGCATGGAGATGTTCCATACAATGATAGTAATCCAGAATCTGTCTGGAGCCCGGAAAAGACTCTTCCATGCATCGCCACAACCAGGGAGCTCCGTCACCAAGCAGACATATTCTCACCTTGTCCTGCGGGATACGGGCGGCAGCTATCTTCAAGTCACGGGAAAATTCGTCCGCATCCTGGATCTGGTGCCAACTGGCAATCTGGACAATATCGTCCCTGCCTATAGCGTAAATCCTGAATCCTTTCGCCTCCTTGTATTTTCCCGCCCCTCGTTTTGCATCTCTTTTTCCCTCAGGGCGGGTCGGCATGTGTGCGCCATCCGAGGCCACGGCCAGAATTGGACGCCGATTACCTGATCGGGCAAGGCCTGCGATACGCTGTTCAATGTCCGAGGCAGCGGGGATAACATCTTCTATGGTCATCTGGTCTGTGAACTCGGCAAAAAGGCTGTGCAGCCGGTTGTCGCTAAAGGATACACCGGTTGCTTCTTTAAAAAGTTCCCCTGCCTTTTCAAAGGGCATTTCAGCAAGATACTTTAATGCCAACTGTTGAAGATCGTATTGTTTTTTGCGGGAAGCAAGCTCAAGTGCTTCATCCACCGGCGAGAAGCCTTTTTTGCAGTCCGGACAATAAAAATAGGGTCGTTCAACCAGACTTGTGCCCTGACGAGTATCTATTCTTCGGCTGCTGTCTCGTTTTTTATACGAAGGTTTGCCGCATTGCGGACACTCACAAATGATTTGACTGTGTTGTTCAAGAAGATGTGTCTGGATAAACTCCTGCAAGAGTCCACCGAGCATTTCCGGTTTATTTTCCTGGAAAACATCACTGATTTCCCGCAAGGTAAGGGGTTCTTCCTGAAGCAGTTTGGGCGCCAGACGGTCGATAAACTTGTCCAGTTCCCGATGAGCATTGTCTCGATACATTGCCAATTTATCCGGTTGATTCGTCTGGAGTAATGCGCAGCTCATTGTACTCCTCCAAGACGCTTGCGAAAATCAAGGGCCAGAGGATACAAGTAGACATCCTTAATCTGACCATGATAGTAAAACTTTTTGTTCTTTTTGGCATGTCCTTTTGTTTCGCCTACCCAGATCCAGTTGGCAGCTTTATAGCAGGTGCCGGAAAAACGCTCTTGTTCAACAAAAGTCTCAAGGAGGTATACAGGATAACCATAAAACTTTTTCCAGTCACGGCTGATGGTCCTTGCGCAAAAGCCGAGCAGGAAGGATGCCAGGTTTTTCACCTGGATCCAGGGGAGAATCAGGAACCTGGAGTTGTTGATTATAAATCGATTATTTTTACTCCGTGCTTCCTGGTTCCAACCAATAAACTGATCACGTCCCTGGATTCTAAATACTGTTGAGTTCCATGCCATGCAGGCAACGGGCCGACCGTTGAAATAGGCGATATATTTCAAATGGGCGCCCACAATGATCTTGTAACTTTTGTAATGGTACGTATAAACAAGATAATTCCACAGCGCTTCATCCGGGGTACGGCGAACCATTTTAAGTTCGATGCCGGGAAAATCATCAACCCGGCCATGTAACTCTGCTGCTGAAAACTCCGGCGCCACAGCCGGGGGAATATAATAGCGTTTCTTTCCCTGCTTGCCACCGCCTTTGCGAGGAGGAAGTTTGATAAATTTTTTGTCTTCGAGCCGGTTAAGCAGGATACGGCAGACCTGATCTTTTAACTGTCCGTTATACTGTCGCCAGTCCCATAGGGTACACAGTTCTCGAGAGATAAAAACTCGACCTTTGTCCCAGTATTGTGTTATCGTTGTTTGAATCTGGGCAAGCTCTGCATCTCCGATGCGTTTGCCCCGAATAACCTGTGGTTCCATGCGTTACCTCCTGTTTTGGAGATAACGCTATCATGCCTCGATTTTGAACGCAAGGTTTTTTTGAACAAACGCGTAATGCACCCATCTTCACCTAACCCAACAATTCCAAACAACAAAAAGCGGTGGGTGATCTATCTCCATCGCTTTTTCCTTTCCGGTGCATTTCTCTTCCTTTTATACTCTGCTTTCGGCTTTTTGTTTTTTCTTGTCAAATGGGTCATTGACCATTCCTTCCACTCTTTTTTTCATAATCATCGCGTCTATTATTTTGATGATCGTCTCCTGATCATCACTTCTCATATTTGTTGAATTGAGAAAGCCCGATATCTAATTTCAGACCTCCTGACCTCGGGTACAAATAGGGGACGTTCTTCATATTATAAGTTTTCATTACAGAGGGGAGGCGGGTAGGAAAAGATGTCCCATAAAGACAGCGGCGGCCACCCCACAAGCACAGACCTTCAATAACCCCAAGGCCAACAATAGGGAAAGGGGAAGGATTTTTTAATTCTCTTTAAAAACAGCTTGATGTGACAGGTAAAGGCGGCGGAGAACTCAATCTCCCCGCCTTTATTCATTCAATCGACCTTCCTTACATAA
>JANTGB010000295.1 GCA_024763115.1 Desulfobulbaceae bacterium
GTGCCTTAGATTCGTTCGTTTGGGACTTCGAAGCATACTTGTGCTATTCGAGAAGGCCCAAACGGGCGAAGATGAGGTGCTGGTGAACGCTTACGGAGATTTTCCACCGCCACTGCTACCTCTTCCAGCGAAGCATTACCGGCCCGTTCGCCGATGGAATTAATGGTGCCGGAAAAATAAAGGGCCCCGGCCTCAATGGCAGCTAAAGAGTTGGCGGTGGCCAGTCCGTAATCGTCATGGCAGTGAATACCGAAATTAACGGTTGGAAAGGTTGTGGTCAAGGCCTCTATTTTCCTTTGCATCTGCCGGGGGGTAAGAGCGCCGACACTTTCGGCGATTATAAAGGAGTTCACCCCGATCTTATGCAGGCCGGCAATGGTTTCATTTTCCACCCCGCTCCCGGCCCGGCCCGCGTCTTCCAGAACGACCATAACTTCAAGATTAAGCTTAAAGGCATGCTTGACCGCAGCAATAATCATCCGGCGGAACTGCGCAAGTGTCATGGAGCGGATGAGACCGCTTAATATACGGGAAATTGAGAAAAAAAACTCCCTGGGCGCCAAGTTCTTGGGCCTGGGTTATTTCATCGATATCGGCTCTGACGGTGGCATAGACTGCCGCCTTTAGCCCTGCCTGGGCAACGGCCTGAAATGACACCTTTTCTTCCGGGGAAACAACAGGGAACCCAGCGTCAAGGATGAAACTCCGGCCCTGCTCAGGGCCTTGGCAATTCGTAACTTCTCATCTCTGGTAAAATAAACCCCTGCGGCCTCCTCACCGTCGCGCAGGGTGGAATCCACCGTAATAATTGTCTTTTGTCTATTTTTTGCCGATGTCATTGCCTTGCTGTACGGGATTTAGCGGATATTTTTCAATAACAAGTTTTGTTTCCTCCGCCCTGCTGCTTATCAGGCCGTCAAGGGTTGCCTCCAGCAGATGGTTAAGGATGGTCTGGTAAATCGGCCCCGGCTTATAGCCCATTTTTTTGAGATCATTGCCGTGGATATGGGTTTTGACATGCCTTAAAGTTGTTACATACTGGGACACCGCCTGCCTGCCGCTTTTTTTCCGGCATATTGCCATTAAATAAAGCAGTCCTTCATGACTCATGCCCTGGAGGAGCCGGTATATCTCACCGGCCCGCAGAATCTTGCGCCGTTCCAGGGTTCTTATTATCCGGCTGGCCTTCACCCGTTCTCGGACAATAAGCTGGGAATAACGTTCCGGCACTTCAAATTTCCGGCAGAAATCATAAAGATCACGCGCCTTGATCCGCGACATCAGAGCCAGAAGAAAGGTAATCCACTGCCTGAATTTTTCTTCCAGATAAAGCCTGCTGTACCAGGATACAGCCTGCTGCGCTTCATCAAGAATCAGTTCCAGCCGGGGATCAAGTTTGAGCCGGGGACTTAAAAATTTCAACAGATCAAATTGCTGCATGCGGTGAATGGCCGGGAGCGGATTCGCCTCGGAAAGAATTATCTTGATTTCCTGAAAAAAACGGCGACCAAAGGAATGATCGTGGAGGTTCATCCGCACCGCGTTTTTAATCTGCCGTTCAGTATGCTTGCCCAGCTTAAATCCCATCCGCTGTTCAAAACGGATAGCCCGGAAAATCCGGGTGGGATCTTCAACAAAACTTAAATTATGAAGAATCCTGATCTGCCGCTCTTTAAGGTCATTCTGACAATTAAAAAAATCAACCAGGATGCCGAATTTGCCGGGATTAAGATTAATGGCCATGGCGTTAATAGTAAAATCACGCCGGTAAAGATCAAGCTTGATTGAGCTTAATTCAACCGTGGGCATGGCAGCCGGATATTCATAATATTCGAGCCTGGCCGTTGCTATATCAATCTTGAAACCATTGGGCAGTTTGACCACTGCCGTATTAAATTTGGCATGAATACGCAGGGTCGCCTGGAAATGCTCGGCCAGTTTTCTGGCAAACAATATCCCATTGCCTTCCACGACAATATCAAGATCAAGGTTTTTGACATGGAGGAGCAGATCGCGGACAAAACCACCCACCGCATAGGCCGCGCAATGATTATCTTCAGCTACTTCACCGATGGTGCGGAGCAGGACAACCATTTCCCTGGAGAGGAACTGGGTCATAAGATTATTGAGATTACGCCGTCGCTGCATTGAGGGATGATTCTGATTTTCCGCCAGATCAGGCAGATAAGACTGGTCGTTGATCAGCAGATTAAATAAATCAGTCCGGGTGATAACCCCAACCAGCTTGCCGTTTTCCTCAACCGGAATAAAACGCTGGCGGTTTTCTATAATCAGGCGCTGAATATCGCCCAGGGTGGCGTCAGGTTCCAGGGTTTCAAACTCGGTGGTCATAAATTCCGTTACCGCCAGGTCGCCGAGACCATGAAAAATAGCCTTGCCGGCCTCCCGCCGGGAAATCAGGCCGATAATTTTATTTTTATTTTCCAGAATGGGCAGGACGGTAATGGAGTAACGAATTAAAATCCGGTTGGCCTCATTAATGGAAATTTTCGGGCCGGCAGAGATTATCGGCGATGACATCAGTTCCCGAGCCAGGCTTTCGGGCCGGACATGCTTATGGAGCAGGCGGATTAATTTTTCCTCCGCTTCAATCAAGGTCATGTCGCGAATAGTGGCTGAAGCGGCCGAAGCATGGCCGCCGCCGCCAAGGTCGGCGGCAATTTTACCGACATTGACCTCAGGCAGCCTGCTCCTGGCAATCACATAGATTCGTTCTCCCATGGAGGCCAGGGCAAAAAGAACATCAAGATTTTCCATGTTCATGAAACGACGGACAATCAGGGCGAATTCATCAACGTAATCAGCTATGGCAATACGGGCCACGGTAATATCAATACCCTGAATATGATAGCTGGTAGCGGATTTGCTCAGCTTGTGCAGAAGAGATACCTGTTCCGAGGTAAGTTCCTGATTTATTCCCTGGGAAACAATGTCAATATTGGCCTGATGTTCAAAAAGCCAGGCAGCGGCCCGCAGATCGTCAGCCGTGGTGGTGCTGAAATTAAAGGAACCGGTATCTTCATAGATAGCCATGGCCAGCAGGGTGGCCTCATCTGGAGTGACGCTTAAATTTTTTTCCTGAAAAAGCCGGGTGAGCACGGTAGCGGTTGAGCCCACTGCTTTCACCACTTCCACCTCACCCTTGAGATCATGGTCGGCATCGGGATGATGATCATAAAGATGAATTACCAGTCCGGGGTTGTCCAGGCATTGCTGAAATTTTCCTATCCTGGACGGCTGCCTGGTATCAACCACTATCAAGCGGCTGATTTTAGCCATATCAATATTTTTCAGGCGTTGAAATTCGTAAATATGATCAGACTGGACAAGAAATTCCCTGACGTTTTTTTCCTGTGAACCGGGAAA
>JANTGB010000296.1 GCA_024763115.1 Desulfobulbaceae bacterium
ATCCGTTCCAGTGGGCTTACCCAGCAGTTACTGACTTTTTCCAAGGGGGGCGCCCCGGTTAAGCAGCTTGCTTCCATTGTTGATCTGCTCAGGGAAACCGGCAGATTTATTCTCCGGGGCTCTGCCATTGACTGCCGGTTTGAAATTGATCCTGATCTCCGGCCCCTGGATTATGATCAGGGACAGATCAGCCAGGTAATAAACAATCTGCTTATTAATGCCAAGCAGGCCATGCCTGATGGGGGAACAATAACTATTAAAGCGGAAAATTGCCGGCTGAACCAGGGAAATGAGTTTAGATTATCAGCTGGATTTTATGTAAAGATAACTATCCGTGATCAAGGAATTGGTATGGCTTCAAATCAGTTGCAGAGAATTTTTGAGCCTTATTTTACCACCAAAAAAGAAGGTCGCGGGCTGGGGCTGGCCTCATGTTACTCCATAATTAAAAACCATGATGGTCATATTTCCGTAGAATCACAACCGGGTGAGGGGACAACCTTTACTATTTATCTGCCGGCCTCGGATAAAAAACTGAATAAGGCTGAAAAAAAAGAGAAAAAGGAGATTGGTTCCGCCGGTAGCCGTGTTCTGGTTATGGATGATGAGGAAGTGGTGCGGGAAGTGGCCGGCGGGTTTCTTGAGCATCTGGGCTTTCAACCTTCCTTTGCGTCTGACGGCGACGAGGCAATAGAACTTTATCAGCAGGCAATTAACGATGATAAACCTTTCAGCGCAGTAATTATGGATTTGACCATTCAGGGCGGCATGGGAGGCAGGGAATGCGTTCAGGAAATTTTAAAAATAAATCCTAAGGCCCGGGTAATTGTTGCCAGCGGTTATTCCAATGATCCTGTTATGGCGGATTTCCGTCATTATGGTTTTTCCGGGGTTATCGTCAAGCCTTTTTCCCTGACTGATTTTTCTTCCGTATTAAAAAAAGTGGGATACTGAAAAGGAGAAGTAACTACTCACGAGGTAAGGGTTCACTCAAAAATAAATTAGTAGAGATAAGGTGTAATATGGACAGCTGTTCGAGAAGGCCCAAACGGGCGAAGAGATAAGCGTAGACTCCGTGAGGTGCTGGTGAACGCTTACGGATGGGCTGACGTTCATGGAGTGTTTATGAAAGGACGGTAGAGGGGATCGCCGATAAGCACCATTTTCCAGGACAGCACCGGCAGGCTGAAAAAATAGGATTCGACCAGGTTTTCGCCCTGGCTGAGATAGGAAAAAAAGAGCTGGGGCAGAGGAAAACTACGGAGATATGGTTCGCCCACCGGACCGATGGTGGCGCAGATACCCTTTTCCAGCATCATTTTCGCCCAGACCCGGCTCTCTTTTTTCTTCAGGGTATTACATTCAGCGCTGGCAATGTGATAGCCGATCGAGCCGGGCTGCCAGGCAAAGGCGTCAATGTAATTGGCCAGGCTGTACCAGCCGCAATAAAGGGCGGCATCAGGACATTCTCCGGGCTGAAACAATTGCCGGCGCTCATCCAGGACAACGTTAAATCTTTTTTCCATCAGCAGTTCAGCTGCACTATGAATATAGCGGTCATAAAGGCCATAGGCTGATTTCGGTTCCTTGTCCAGAGGCCGGCGGGCATCAAAATAAAAAATACCGGCCAGGCCCTTTTTTTCCGTCTGCACGGCATCATCAATAATTCTTCTGACAATTTTCGGACTGGGGCCATCCAGGCGGCTGACCAGGAGAACATTATCCCGGCCAATGGATATATCCAGGGGTGGGCCGGTAAACCAGGGATTTGCCAGCCAGCCGGCCAGGGGATAATATCGCAGCACCAGGGCAAGTTCCGAATCAACCGAGGCCCGCTGGTCATTATTTTTTATAAATGAATTAAGCCGGCTTTTGATATTTTGTAACTGATGCTTCAGGGATTGCCCCTTATTGTTGTCTTTATGAATATTTCGCAGCAGGTTGTTTAATTTATCCTTACGCGTTTTCAGCTGTTCGTAAAGGGAAGATTTGTGGACGGCAAGCATGGGGCCTTTTATTTTCAAGGGAATCCCGTAAAAGCTGACAAGGCAGCGAATTTTCTTTTTGTCGGCCAGAAAAGCGCGTACCGGCCCGGCAATATATTGCTCGTAGTCCCTACGGTCGCAGCTCTCTTTGTCAGGCACATCAAGAAGCAGGAGATTTTTCGGCGGGATCTTCCTCTTCTGCTGATAATAGTGAGCCAGTGCCAGGCTGTCGGGATTGCCTTTATTGGCCAGCAGGATAATTTGATCGGGAGTCAGGGCAAAACAGGTACAGTTGCAGGACGCAAGCAGGACGGGAAGGACGATAAACAGCTGGAGAACACCTTTTTTCAACCGGCTCACAGTGTTGCCGCTGCAGTGGTAACAATCATTTCCATAATTGTTGTCAGAAAAAAATAACGTCCTATTAAAAAAAGAATTATAGACAGAATTGCCGCAGCCGGTACGGTTATCAACCAGGAACCGAATATTTTCTGGGTAACCCGTTTATCTATACCGCTTAAGCCCCGGGCCAGGCCAATGCCGAGAATAGCGCCGACCAGAGTATGGGTGGTGGATACCGGCAGGGAGAGACGGGAGCAGACCAGAACCGTGGCCGTGGCGGCTATGTCGGCGGCAACACCGCGGGAAGGGGTTATTTCGGTAATTTTCGTACCCACAGTATGCATAACCTTATAGCCGTAGGTGGCCAGGCCCAGAACAATCCCCATACCGCCGAGGCCGAGAATCCAGGCCGGAACCCCGACCTTCATTTCAATGCAGCCGGTGCGGAGTATATGAACCACGGCGGCAAAGGGGCCCACCGCATTGGCTACGTCATTTGCCCCATGGGCAAAGGCTACTGCGCATGAACTGGTTACAACCAGAGGAACAAACATTGTCTCAACCAGCTCCAGCTGTTTGGCAATGGGCAGGGAGTTTTTGCCCTTTAATTTATAGTTAACCATAAATTTGGCAAAGATTGCGCAAAACAGGGCAATGGCCAGGGAAAGATAGAGGGAATTAGCGTCGGTAAGCCAGGTAATGTTACCGATAACATGCTTTAATCCTTTATAAATGGTGGCCAGGCAGACAACCGCCATCAGGAGAAATACGATCAGGGGAATGTGTTTTTTTGCCGCCCTGGCTGGTTGAGGCTGGCCGAGAATAGCCTTGCTGATATATTTAAAGAGAATAAAGGCCATTAAGCCACCGGCCACTGGAGAAATAAACCAGCTGGCAACAATTTGTGACATTTTCCCCCAGTTTACCGACTGCCAGCCCGCCGCAACTACGCCAAAACCGGCAATTGCCCCGACAATTGAATGGGTGGTGGATACCGGCATACCGAAACAGGAAGAAAAATTAAGCCAGAAAGCGGCGCAGAGCAG
>JANTGB010000297.1 GCA_024763115.1 Desulfobulbaceae bacterium
AATTGCATGCAACCGCAGGCGTAGCAGGGCTACGCCTCTGGATTGCATAATTGCAGATCGCTTTTCTAAATGTTCAGATTGCGCCTTAGAATGCGAAATTATTTTTGAGAGAGCCCTTAGTAACCGTTCACCAGAGAGTAAATCTTTGCAATATTTAAGTCTTTAATCGTTTACCAGTGCCTTAGATTTGTTCATTCGGAGTCTCGTTCCTCGCTTACCTGTGCCTGCGAAGCATACTGGTGCTATTCAAGAAGGCAGGTAAGCAACCAGGCCGAAACTCCGGGAGATTGTCGCAGGTAGTCCGGCAAAGCATATCAGTACCCTGCTTCAGGGAAGCCGTCATAAAAATAAGTTTGCAAAAGGCGCTGAACTAACAGCGCCTTTTTTATTTAATAGAATTAATAATAATTACTACTTGCTTTTAATTTATTAAGTCGTATATTATAATCATCCATCGTAAGAATTAATTTATTCACAAACAGAGGAGGATACGACATGGGACTTTTTGATAATCTTGCCGTAACAGATAAAGGAATACCAACGATTGACTGGGATATGCTTCCGGAAGAGACATTCGGCATCTTTGAAAGCTGGGGAGGCAGAATCAGAATTCATAATAACAATGAACGTTTCTATTATTTTTACATCGACAATAACGAAAAACCGGCAAAACTCTGCCTGATGGAACGTGGAGTTAAACACGCAAAGGTACTGGCAAGGATTGATGCGCCGCAACAAATGATCGATCAAGCTGTTGCCTCACAGGGTAAATGTGTCTGTATAGATAAAAGCTATGCCGTTGATAACGCACTGAAAGAGTGGCTTATTGATCATATAGTCGAAGGTGATGAACATCAGCGAATCACGCCAATGAGCGAAGAGCCGAA
Organism: Desulfobulbaceae bacterium; assembly: GCA_024763115.1. Taxonomy (GTDB): domain Bacteria; phylum Desulfobacterota; class Desulfobulbia; order Desulfobulbales; family SURF-16; genus JANTFJ01. The sequence continues at coordinate 888 of JANTGB010000297.1, forward strand.
AATGGCGGAATCAATGGAGACCGGCCTGCCGATAAAAGGGGAAAAGGTTCCGGATGTGGACAAAATCAGCCTGTATAACAAAACAGCAAAGTTAGACGATAAGCAGGTAGCGGATATAATAAAGCTTCATAATTTTTATGACAGCCGCTATAATAAACAGGGGGAATTTGCCAATTACCTTGTAGACAATGGTGACAATCTTACTGTTACGGATGAGATTACCGGTCTGATGTGGCAGCGCGGCGGCTGTGACATCACCAGTATCCGCAAGATAAGGGAATATGTAAAAAAACAGAATAAAGCGAATTTTGCCGGCTACAACGACTGGCGGCTGCCGACAATGGAAGAGGCATTATCACTGATGGAACCACAGGTAAACGAAAAGGATATCCATCTTCATCCCTGTTTTTCCAAGGAAGAACCATTTATCTTTTTAAGCGGCCAACGTCAACCTGGAGGTTACTGGTTCTGTGATTACAAGCAGGGTACGATATTCTGGGCATCCGGCACTATTCCGGGCGGGTTTGGCCGCCTTTGCCGAACCGTAAAATAATGGACAACATAACTGCTCACAGGGCACCGGATCCAAAGCCTCGCAAGCTCGTTTACCTGTCCGCGATCAGTCCGGCATGCGTAAGGACTAATACGTCGCAACGGCCTGATCGCAAAAAAGCAAGGTGCCCTGAGAGCAGTTACAATAAGGGTGGACAGTAAAGATAAGAGGCGTGCCCGGTGAGTAGTTACCGGATAACAACAATATAAAGAAGAACCTACCTGCTCAGGCCATGTTTCCTGAGTAGATCATGCAGGGTGGGACGACTGGTTTCAAGTAGTTTGGCCGCCTGGCTGATATTATTATCGGTAAGAATCATGGCCTGCTGGATAACATTTTTTTCCGCCAGGGCTCTGGCCTCTTTTAAGGGGAGTAATTTTTGCCCATCCTGCTCTATTTTTTCCGTCTCATAAAGTCCTAAATCATCAGCACCTATAACATTGCCGGTAGTCAGACTTAAAGCTCGCCGTATTCTGTTTTGCGCCTCCCGGACGTTGCCGGGCCAGGAATGAACCTCAAGAGCGCTGATTGCCGAAGAAGAAAAGCTAACCCTGCCTCTTTTGAAGTTTTTTGCCTCCTCGCGGACAAAATGCCGGGCCAGGAGCAGTATGTCATCCCCCCGCTCCCTTAAAGGGGGTATAGTCAGAGGAACCACATTCAACCGGAAAAAAAGATCCTCCCGGAATTTTCCCTGCTCCACAGCCTCATTCAGATCAACATTAGTGGCAGCTATTATGCGAAGATCAAGCTGAATTGTCTTGCCACCGCCTAAGCGTTCAATGGTTCCTTCCTGAATACAGCGTAGCAGTTTTACCTGCAGATTCAGGGGTAATTCACCGATTTCGTCTAGAAAAACAGTGCCTCCGTCCGCCAGTTCAAATTTACCGATCTGTCTGGAGCTTGCGCTGGTAAAAGAACCCTTTTCATGGCCGAACAGTTCACTCTCCAGCAGATTATCCGGAATTGCTCCACAGTTAATAATAACCATAGATTTATTTTTTCGCTGGCTGTGCTGGTGAACCGCCTTGGCCACCATTTCCTTGCCTGTGCCGCTTTCTCCGGTAATCAAAACGGGATATTCAGCTATTGCGGCAAGTTTAATCCTTTCGAAAAGTTTAATCATTGCCGGGCAAGTACCCAGCATATCATTAAAAATAAAAGATGATGATTTCTTGAGAAGAAGTCTATTTGCCTCCTCCAGGCCGCAAATCAGGTAGGTACGGGAAAGAATAACTTTAAGAAGTTGCAGGTCAACAGGTTTTGGGCAAAAATCAGTGGCGCCCAGGCTCACAGCCTGCATAGCGGAATCCTCAGTATCATTACCGGTGATAACAATTATTTTAGTTTCCGGAGCCAGAGTTGGAAGCTCATCAAGCAGTGCCAATCCTTCCTTGGGAATATCAGGATAGGGAGGAAGACCAAGATCAAGGGTGGCTACGGGAAAACGACCGGAAGCCAGGTACTTACGGGCCTCCTTACCGTCACCGGCAACAGTTACTTCATATTCATGTGAGACTCCCCATTTAAGCTGCTTGGCAACGGCTGGTTCATCCTCGATTATAAGTAATCTTTTTTTAATCATTTTCCATTGGGTCTGGTGAGAGTAAAGAAGTTAAAAGACCAGCCTGCTAAATAGGATAAAACATCGCAAAGTCTGGGCTTAAGCCTTGGCCGATTAAGGTGGGCTTGAGAAGCGCTAAGAGGTTATCCAAGAATAGGCATTCTTTCTCAAATTAAGGTGTAACTGCTCACGGGGTAAGCACCTTATATCTGCTAATCACCATATTTGTAACTGCTTACAGGGTGCCGTAGATTTTCGTGATCAGACTGGTGCAGCATACTGGTGCTATGTAAGCCAGGCTGATCGCGGAAATA
>JANTGB010000298.1 GCA_024763115.1 Desulfobulbaceae bacterium
TTTGGGACTTCGAAGCATACTTGTGCTATTCGAGAAGGCCCAAACGGGCGAAGAGGTAAGCGTAGACTCCGTGAGGTGCTGGTGAACGCTTACGAAAGCAACTACTCATGGGGTAAGCGAAGACTCCTAATATGCGGCGCCCTGTCAGCAGTTACCGGTGATCTTTAAATGTTGGACCTTTTTACCCCGAATATCAAGATAGCCCTTTTGCTTTGCGAAAAGGGCAGAGAACAATTTATCTGCTCTTCCAGAAAAAAAGGACTGTCCGGCTGTTTTTCCCGCCACTCATTCATCTCTTTTTCCGCCTTGGGGCCTTTCATGCATATAACCCGGCCGCCGGGTAGAGAAAATGGTTGACAAAGTTCAATAATTTCACTGATATTAGCCAGGCCCCGACAGCTGATCAAAGGAAAGGTTTTTTTCTGAAAAAGGGGGTTGGCCATGGCAAGGCGGCTGTCAATTACCGTCGCCTTCTTTAATCCCAGAGTACGGATAATATGTTTTAGAAAGGCTGTCCGTTTCCGGCGCGGCTCCACCAGAGTCAGCGCCAGTTCCGGCAGACAGGTCTTGAGGGCAAGAGCCGGGAAACCGCCGCCGCTGCCCACGTCAAGCAGAGGCAGCCCGGAATTTTGCCGTAGAAAAGGCAGCAGGGTGAGGGAATCAAGAAAATGTTTTTCAATGATTGTCCGCTCAGGGGCCCGGCCGACCAGATTGATTTTCCGGTTCCACTTATCCAGTTCCAGAAAATAACGAACCAACAGCGATAAAACCTGATCATTCAGGTCAATCCCCAGTAAATCGCAACCCTCAGTCAATAAATTTTTTATTCGGTTATTTTTCTCCATTTCTCCTGATTGCCGCCGAGCGGGCGTGAGCGGTGAGCCCTTCAAGCTCGGCAAGATTTATTATGTGGTCGGCATCAGCCAGAAATGCCTTACGGGAATAGGAAATAATGCTGCTTTTTTTTAAAAAGGTCTCAACTCCCAGGGCCGAGGAAATCCGGGCAGTGCCCATGGTCGGCAAAACATGATTAGGCCCGGCTACATAATCACCGCATGCCTCAGGGGAATAATGGCCCAGGAAAACGGCCCCGGCATGACGAATTTTAGCCAGGCAGGGAAAGGGGTCGTTTATCTGAAGTTCCAGATGTTCTATGGCTATGTCATTGGCCAGTTCGATACATTGCTCAAGATCATCTGCCAGCAGGATAGTCCCCCGGTCGGCCAGTGAAGTTCGGGCAATCCCCTCCCGGGTCAGTTCGGGCAGCTGTTCTTCCAGCTCGATCACGGTTTCCCGAGCTATATAAGAGCTGGTAGTCAGCAGAATAGCCAGGGCCTGGGGATCATGTTCGGCCTGGGCCAGCATGTCGGCGGCAACGGCAGCCGGATCCGCCGTATCGTCAGCGACAATCAACACCTCGCTGGGCCCGGCGATCATGTCGATTCGCACCCGCCCGGAAACCTGCCTTTTGGCCTCGGTAACAAACTGATTGCCCGGCCCGACAATCACATCAACCCGACCGATGCTCTCGGTGCCATAGGCCAGAGCGCCGATGGCCCAGGCGCTGCCGGCCTTGAATATTTCCGTGATTCCACATTCTCCAGCCGCTACCAGCAGGGCCGGACTGACACCCCCGTTTCGATCAGGCGGGGTAATCATTACCCGGTGTTTTACCCCGGCAATACCGGCCGGAACCCCATTCATCAATACCGAAGACACCAGTGGCGTCTTGCCGCCCCGGCCTCCGGGGACGTAAAGGCCGGCGGAATCCACCGGCCTTACCAGCCGTCCGGTAATAACCCCGTCATCCCGGGTCAAGAGCCATGATTCCTCCATTTCCCGTTCATGAAATTTTTGAATACGCTCTCTGGCCAGGCTGAGGCTGGTCATAAATTTATCATCCACCAGTTCATAAGCCCGGTCAATCTCCATTTCAGTAACCTTAAGCTGTTCCCGGCTGAAATCAGGGGAATCAAACTTGCGGGTATATTCGATAACTGCCCGATCTCCCTCTTTTTTAACCTTTGCCAGAATCTCACCGACAAGCTGTCGGCAGGATGAATCCGCCAGTTGAAAACGATCCGTCAATTCTGCCAGTTTTTTTCGACCCGCCTCTGAGGAGGCGGCAATGGGTTTGATAATCATCTTTAATAGTTCTCCGGATTTCATTATCGGCAGGATCAGCCGACAATCATGTTTTGAGCAAAAACAATGACAGGGGTAATTATTTTAGACAGAATACCAGTATAAAAAAGGGCCAGCAGGATAATAAAACCAAAGGGCTCAAGTTTGGCAAATTTCATGGCCTGACGGGCAGGCATCAATCCCATCAGAACCTTGCTGCCGTCCAGAGGTGGAATAGGCAGAAGATTAAAGACAGCCAGGATAATATTAATCCATATACCGGCTCTAATCATTTGAGCCAAAGGCCGGAGAATAAAATGAGGCAGAAGCGGAGCCGAAAAAATCAAAAGCTGGGCCAGCAGACCGCAGGCAACAGCGCTCATAAGATTAGCCGCCGGCCCGGCCAGCGCCACCCACACCATATCTTTTAAAGGATTTTTAAAATAACGGGGATCAACCGGCACCGGCTTGGCCCAGCCTATTTTCATAATGATAAAGGCCAGCACTCCCAGGGGATCAAGATGCTTGAGCGGGTTAAGAGTAAGGCGTCCCTGCTGTTTCGCGGTGGGATCGCCCAACCGATAGGCCACGTAACCATGCGAAAATTCATGAATAGTCAAGGAAAACAGCAGGGGCGGAGCCAGAATAATTATCTGTTGAATTACGGTCATTAGTATTTTCCGAATGATTTTTCGGATCTGATCCGGCTTATTAATTTATTTGTGGTAACAGTTTACAGGGCACCGAAAGGAGTCTCCCGCTGATCGCTTACCCGGAGTCTCCCGATGGTCGCTTACCTGCACCCTGTAGGTAACTGCGAAGCGGTATCATACAGGTATACAGTAGTTAATAAAAATTAATCACTATCTCCGTGAATAGCTACTATTCACGTAAATATTCCGTTACGCACTCAAAAAGTCGATCAGCCGGTGACAAGTGACTGTTCAGAGTGCTTTCTCGGACAACCTCATAACCCACTAAAGTGGAAGAGAACCTCAGGGGTAACTACTCATGGGGTAAGCGCTATAACTTCGCTAACCCCTGTAATTGTAACTGGTTACATATAATTACGCGTAAAGCCTGCAATAGCAGAGAATTGAACCATAATTTGACACTCACTTCGTCATTCCGGCATGTAGTTGGCCGGAATCTATAGACATTAAGCAGCTTTCCGGATCGGAGTCTCGTTC
>JANTGB010000299.1 GCA_024763115.1 Desulfobulbaceae bacterium
CCTTAGATTCGTTCGTTTGGGACTTCGAAGCATACTTGTGCTATTCGAGAAGGCCCAAACGGGCGAAGATGAGGTGCTGGTGAACGCTTACTATTTTTTTACACTTTGCCGAATAGTTACCTATTCAGGTAGATGAATTACTAATCCACCTCGCTGCCGTTCCTGATAATAAGGCAGGTATTAACTCCGCCAAAAGCAAAATTCTGAATAGCTGCTATTTTAATATCCGTTTCAGTCAACTCCCTGACATGGCGAATCATCGCACATCTTTTATCAACATTGTCCAGGTTCAGGATTGGAGCAACAAATCCCTTTTCCATCATGTACAGATTTAAAATCAATTCTATGGCCCCGCAAGACCCCATGGTATGTCCCATGTAGCTCTTTAAGGCCGTAATCAGAGGAGAATCGCCGTAAACTCCGGCAATGGCCTGGGCCTCGATAACATCGCCCATTTTGGTGGCAGTGGCATGGGCGCTGATCAAATCCACCTCCGCAGGATGAAGCCCGGCATCAGCCAGGGCAAATTTAAGAGTGCTGGTAATTCCTTCAAGATTAGGCAGAATCAGGTCACCGCCATTATTATTACAGGAAAAACCGATAACCTCAGCCAGAATTGGAGCTCCACGCTTTTTCGCGGCTTCATACTCCTCCAAGAGAACCGCTCCGGCGCCTTCCCCAACCACCAGACCGTCACGGTCGGCATCAAAAGGCCGGGGCGTACATTCCGGCCTGTCATTATAGGCGGTTGAACAGGCCAGGAGATTATCAAAGACGGCAACAGTGGTGGTATCATATTCATCTGCACCGCCGCAGATCATGGCATCCTGCATCCCGTACTTAACCGCTTCATAGCCGAACCCCACCGACTGACTGCTGGTAGTGCAGGCGGTTGACGAGGCTATGACCCTGCCGGTAATTCCGAACATCCTGGTAATGTTCACGGCAGTGGTATGCACCATTGATTTCAGGTAATCAACCGCGCCTATTGAGGAAAATTCAGCTTTTGACTTACTGTAAAACGTCTTATAAATATCACGCTGAACAGTAGGGCTGCCATGGGTTGAGCTGAAGGCAACTCCCAGACGGCCAGAAGAAATGAACTCCGGGGATAACCCGGCCGTGGCTAAAATATCCTTGCTTACCCGGCAGGCATAAAACGCTACCGGCCCCATGGTTTTACGGTACAGCCGCTTAAAATCATAATTCACCGGATAATCGACAGTGCCGAACACCCGGGAATGGATATATTCACTGAGCAGGCCATCATCCCGCAGGGGCTTGACCCCTGATTTTCCCTGTTCCAGACCGGCAATAATATCATCCTTGGCATAGCCTATGGGGGTGATTGCCGAGCAGGCGGTTATGACGACTCTGCGGGCCATGGCTATTTATTACGCTCGACAATCAAGGCTTCAATATAATCAAGAATATCGTTAATGGTACGAATCTCCATGGCCTGCTGCTTTTCTTCCCTGGAAATAGCAAAACCCAGCATTTTTTCAATCTCTCCTAACAATTCAATGGCATCAATACTGTCAAAACCATGAACATCACGAAGGTTGTCATCCAGTCCGGGATTTTCAAATTCAAATGATTCTTCTAAAATCTTGACGATTTCAGTCTGAATTTCATCTCTTTTCATAATTTTCTTCAGCAACTATTAAAGGGGTTCCGTATAATGCTCATGCATGCGTAATCAAGTCGTAGTACACTTTTTCGGAAATGTCAATTCAGGAGTAATTTAGCTTTAAGATGGCAGAAAAAATCTAAAAAAAAGAAAAACTTCTCGACTCTTCAAGCGGATCGGGTAAATTTTGCCGACAGGAATAAACATAATATTAAAATCTGACAATCAAATCAGAACAGCCAAGGAAAAAACTTAAATTATGTCAACAGATAAGGATAAAGAGTTTTACAAAAGGGCGGACGCATATATCTCCCTGGCCAACAAACAGGGACAAAATATAGAAAAGGGCAGAGTCAGCGCCTCATTTTTATATGCAGCAGCAAGATTCAATATATTCCTTGCTGCCTCAGGATCTAATTCAGCAGAAGAATTCGCCTCACACAAAAAAAATGTAATTGACTATTACATGGCGGAATATGAAAAAATGCTGGAAGAGCATTTTGCCGATTATCAGAACAATTTTGATAAATACATGAAAGGATAAAGTCCCTTCGGGAGTAATAATTCATCAGGGGCGGCAAATTCAGCCTCCGGCATGGCCCCGTAACCGTTCAGCAGTACTCCAGGTGTGTAATCAGACCGGCGCAGCATACTCTTGTGCTGTGTAAAACAGGCTCATCGTGGGCAAATTGGGTACTGCTGAACGGATACTTTCAGGATAATCCGTCAATGACTCATAATAATAAAAATATACCGAAAATAGAGGAAAATGACGACGAGATGGAACTTTGCTGTATTTACTGCAAAGGCAAGGCCAGAATATGTGGACGCTGACATAATGCCAAGGTAGTATGCGGGGCATGCGGCATGGAATCAGGGGTTGATCTTTACCGGGATCAGATTGAAGAGTGGCAGGATAAGGTTATCCGCGCCCAAACGGAATCAACATAGGGGTATTGCGGCAGAACTCACGGTAAGGCTCGCCGATTACAGCCATCATTTTTCTTTCTTCAAGAAAGGCGCCGACTATAAAATAGAGGCTGATAATAAGTTTGGACACCAGGGTTACATCGCTGATGTCTCCTCCACCCCAGGCCAGAGCAATGCCGGCGGAATACCAGGGATGACGGACGAATGCCCGGCCTTTTACCTGAAATGGCATCTTCCCTGATTTTCCATTATCCAGGTAAGCTCTGACCTGTCTTATGCCGAGAAAATACGGCATATCATAATTTTTTTTACCCTGCATAAACATAAAAAGCGCATATGACAGCAAAGCTCCCTGTAATAAGCGCCAGGGCCCATGCCAGGCAAAAATTTCCAGACGCGGCAGGGTAAAATGATAATAAATTACGGGCAGCAGAGTAATTGCACTGAAGATATTAAAAAAAAATCGATACCAGGCATAACCACGCCCCAGCTTTTGCCGCATGAAAGCGGTCACTGTCCGGCAAATCAACAGGCTGTGACAGACACACCAACCTGTCCAGAGTAGAGCTATAAAAAAAAGATTTCCGCTGTTGGCCATTCGTATCCATTATAAAAACACGTAAGCGTTCACCAGCACCTCATCTTCGCCCGTTTGGGCCTTCTCGAATAGCACAAGTATGCTTCGAAGTTCCAAACGAACGAATCTAAGGCACTGGTAAACACTTACAGGACTGAAGGTTATCGTAAATTT
>JANTGB010000300.1 GCA_024763115.1 Desulfobulbaceae bacterium
CGGGCCTGGAAAAAGACATCATTTTACAAAAAAGGTCTGCTGCTGGCCAATCTCATGGCCAGTCTTTTTGATGACACCGAGATAAACGAAGAAAAGTTAACGGAATTGAAAGAAACCGATGTCTTAAGCGAGTTGATGAATGAGCTGGGTCAGGCCATGCCGGAACTGAAGAGAGTGCTGATTGACGAACGGGATATCTTTCTGGCTGAAAAAATCAAGGCGGCAGCGGGCAAAAAAATTATCGCCGTGGTCGGGGCCGGGCATGTGGCGGGAATTAAAAAGGCCATAAGTGAAGACCATAAGGCTGAAATTGAAGAAATTAATACTATTCCGCCGGTTTCACCAGTGTGGAAATTCCTCGGCTGGTCAATTCCCCTGATAATTATCGCCTCTATTGTCATCATTGGTTACAATAAAGGTTCTGCGGTGGCCGGAGACAATATTATCTACTGGATTCTGGCAAACGGCATCCCCTCCTCCATTGGCGCCCTGATTGCTTTCGGCCACCCCCTGACCATTCTGGCCGCCTTTGTCGGCGCCCCGATTACCAGCCTGACCCCGATCATCGGCGCCGGTTATGTCTGCGCCTTTGTCCAGGTCATGGCCTGTCCACCGGTAGTTTTGGAATTTGAACAGGTGCTGGAGGATATTAGCAAGGTCAGCCGATGGTGGCGCAACAAACTGCTTCGGGTTTTTCTCTGTTTTATGCTGCCGGGTTTCGGCAGCCTGATCGGCACCTGGATAGGTGGCTTTGAAATTATTAAGAATCTGGTAAGTTGACAGGAAAATGACAAAAAAACAATTAAGCTACCTGCGCGGCCTGGGACATCATCTCTCTCCAGTGGCCATGGTCGGCCGGGAAGGAATTACCGACAGCGTGATTAATGCGGTTGACCAGGTTATTGTCGCCCATGAACTTATCAAGGTAAAAATTCAAAACAACTGCCCCCTGGATAAAAAAGAGGCTGCGGCGGAATTAAGCCGGCGAACCGGATCTACAGTCATCCGGATTATCGGTAAAATTGTCCTGCTTTACCGGGAAAACAAAGATAAGACTGTTGAACGGAAAAAATAAGTAAAAAATAAAAATCAGCAATACAGGAGGTAAAATGACGAAAAGGACAATTGCCGAAAAAACAATATGGGAAGATGGGGCACAGATGCTGCGCAAGGCTGAAAAAGACGAGGTGGAAACCGTCTGGGACCGGCTTGATATCCAGACACCATCTTGTACATTTTGCGATTTGGGTTTGAGCTGTAGAAATTGTGTTATGGGCCCCTGCCGGATAAGTCCCAAGGGTGATAAAAGATCAAGAGGGGTCTGCGGCGCTGACGGCGATGTTATTGTTGCCCGAAATTTCGGCCGTTTTGTCTCTGGTGGGGCAGCCGCTCATTCCGATCACGGCCGTGACTGCATTGAGGCCCTGGCGGCAATAGTTGAGGGCAAGGCCGGTGATTACGCAATCCGGGATGAGGGAAAGATGCTCCGCATTGCCGCAGAGCTGGGAATTAGCGGAGATGGACGGGAAAGCAGTGATGTGGCCCGGGAGCTGGTGGACAAATTTTTTAATAACTATGCCTGCCGGAATGAAGATGTGTCTTTTCTGGGCCGGGTACCGGAAAAACGGCGGCGGATCTGGGATAAGTTGGGAATTACCCCAAGGGGAATTGATCGGGAAATTGTGGAAATGATGCACCGTACCCACATGGGGGTCGATAATGACGCGGCCAACACCATGCTTCATGCCGCCCGCCTCTGTCTGGCTGACGGCTGGGGCGGCTCAATGATTGCCACCGAAGTTTCCGATATTCTTTTCGGTACCCCGACCCCGAAAAAAAGCAGGGTTAATCTCGGAGTTTTAAAGAAGGATGATGTCAATATCCTGGTTCATGGCCATAATCCCGTTGTTTCCGAAAAGATATTTGCCGCAGTTAATGACCCGGCAATGCTTGCTCTGGCTCAGGAAAAGGGTGCGGCAGGGATAAATCTCGCCGGTCTGTGCTGTACCGGTAATGAGTTACTGATGCGGCAGGGAGTACCCATGGCCGGCAATCATCTGATGAGCGAACTGGCCATTGTCACCGGTGCCGTGGAGCTGATAGTGGTGGACTATCAATGCATCATGCCCAGCCTGGTGCAGGTGGGTAGCTGTTATCATACGAAAATTATCACCACTGCCGACAAGGCCCGTTTTACCGGAGCCGAGCATGTGGCCTTTACTATGGAAAACGGAAGGCAGCAGGCAGAAAAAATTGTCAGGATGGCTATTGAAGGATTTGCGGGCCGGGACATGGAACGGGTGGAAATTCCCGGCGAGCCGGTGGAGATGATGACCGGATTTTCCAATGAGGCCCTGCTTAGCGCCTTAGGCGGTACTCCCGCACCCCTGCTGGAGGCGATCAAGGCCGGAAAAATTCGTGGAGTGGCAGGTATTGTCGGTTGCAATAATCCCAAGCTGAAGCATGATCACTGCAATGTTACTTTGGCTCGTGAATTGATAAAAAAAGATATTCTGGTTCTGGCCACAGGCTGCGTGACCACGGCCCTCGGCAAAGCAGGTCTTCTCCAGGCCGAGGCTGCGGATCAGGCAGGAGAGGGGCTGGCGGAGATATGTCGGGATCTTGGTGTGCCGCCGGTTCTCCATGTCGGCAGTTGTGTTGATAATTCCAGGATTCTCCAGCTTTGCGCCCTGCTGGCCAATGAACTGGGGGTAGATATAAGTGATCTGCCCGTGGTTGCCTCAGCCCCTGAATGGTATTCGGAAAAGGCGGCGGCAATCGGTACTTATGCCGTGGCTTCAGGCATTTATACCCATCTTGGCCTGCCGCCTAATATCTTAGGTTCCAAAACCGTAACCGAGCTTGCCTTGAGCGGCCTGGATGATCTGCTGGGGGCCTGCTTTGTGGTTGAGGCCGACCCGGTCAAGGCCGCAGAACTTCTGGCTGAGCGGATAAGTATGAAGCGGAAGGGGCTGGGACTGTAATCGTGACCATATGGCAGTCGATTCACTGAGAAAAAAATCGTATGGGGTGGCGCATAGCAAACCGGAGAGCCCCCGTAAAAATAGACGTAATTTTTGCAAAAGTGGTGGCACATCGAAAATTGCAGGCTTGAGAGCCACCACCATAAATGCATAAATGGGGTCACCCATTAAAAGGTCCTTGTCAAGAGAATAGTGTAACTACTCATGGGGTAAGCACCTAATGATTGCAAATCTCAGTATTTGTAACTGTTTACAGGGTGCCGGAGATTTTCGTCATCAGACCGGTGCCG
>JANTGB010000301.1 GCA_024763115.1 Desulfobulbaceae bacterium
TCGTTTGGGACTTCGAAGCATACTTGTGCTATTCGAGAAGGCCCAAACGGGCGAAGAGGTAAGCGTAGACTCCGTGAGGTGCTGGTGAACGCTTACGCTTTTTCCAATTAAAGGCAGGACAAAATGAAATCAGCCAATTCTCCATTAATAATAAGGGACAGCAGAACCTTTCGGAACCATCTGTCCCGGTTGGGCCGGGATGACCTCCTGGTGGGCCTCATGAACCTTAAAACAACGGAGGAAACCCTGTTCCTCTATCTGGTTGAGCAGGGAGTAAAATTTTTCCCCAGCGCCCTCTCCCAGCAACTCAGCCGGTCAAAATGCCTGCAGGCCTTTATCTATGCCGACCTGATGGTTCCTCATACCTTTGTGGCCCGGGGCAGGTACGATATGATCAGAAACATTGCCAGATACGGGCAAGAGGAGATCGGTCGGGTCGTAACCAAACAAAACCGGACAAACTGCGGGCTTGGCATATCCTGCTGGCCGTCCATTGAGGATGTCTATAACCAGGTATGTTTCGGCTCCCTGCAATATCCCTTTGTGGTGCAGCCTTTTTTACCTTCACTTATTGATCTGCGGGTGATAATCCTGGCTGATTATGAAGAGGCGTATTGGCGGAAAAACCCTGATTCATTTCGTAATAATATGCTGTTCGGCGGCAGCAGTCAGACATACGTATTAACCGGAGAACAAAAAGATATGTGCGGCAAGGTCATGAAAAAAGGCGGCTTTCCCTATGCTCATATTGATCTGATGATTACCCCTGAACACGATATATATTTTTCGGAAATAAACTTAAGGGGTGGCCTGAAAGGCGCGAACATTCCTGAAGATAAATACCGGGAACGGATAAACCGGATACAGGAAGAGTTTGTAGAAAATTACAAACTATTGTCAGTTTAAGCAATTATGTAAAAAATAGTCCTCGTCAACAAAAAAATATGCCTGATGATTGTTGTCCTGCCGGCCCTGCTTTGCCCCACTGGAAGGGAGTTGGACATCAAGATACGGCCCTTTAAAAACAGGGTCGGAACTTTTCTAAAAGCTGTTCAAAAATATGAGAGAAGAACGGGGTGGCAACAGGACATAAAGCCTCTAACGCCTTTGACGGTAAAATTTTTTTAAATAAACTCACAAAGTTGCGACTAACATGAAGAGAGACAAACTGCGCCGGAAAATTCTCCGGCAGAGAGAAGAATTATCCGCTGACAAAAGACGGGAAAAAAGCCGGGCAATCAGCGCGAATTTTCAGCAGGTCGTGGATAAGCTCCGGCCGCAAACCATACTTCTCTATATTAATTTCCGCAGTGAAGTGGAAACCATGGAGCTCCTGCGTCAAGCCCTGGAACGGAATATACGGGTAGCCGCGCCCCTTACGCTGGTGAAGGAATCAAGACTTGCCGCTTATGAAATAACTGATCCGGCCCGGCAGCTTAAGCCCGGATATTGCCGGATTCCTGAACCTGATCCGCAACAGACCGAATTAATTAATCCGGCGGAAATTGACCTGGTTGTCCTGCCGGGCAGTGTTTTTGATCGTCAGGGTAACAGGTTGGGTTATGGCGGCGGCTATTATGACCGTTTTCTGGCCTATGACGCTCCCCAGGCTCTGCGGATAGCCCTGGCCTACGAAATGCAGATAGTGGACGAAGTTCCGGCCCAGCCCCATGATGAACCGCTGGATTATATTTTGACTGAATCTGAAATTATAAAAACCGGGAATTTCAATCAGACATCACCTTGACCTCAAAAGAGACACCAAGCGAATCAAGAGCTGCGTGGAGGGCTTGAAGAGCGGTAAGTAAATCTTTATGGGAAATAATAATCTCCCGGTCGGCCATCGACGGGAGCGTTTCACCAACAACAAAATTATTACTGCCATGTTCGGCAACCCAGGCCGTTAACGAGGCGGCAAGGGCCGTAAAATTTATATTTTCTTCCGGCTGAATGGTTATGGCAAGACGCAAGGCAATTAAGCCGTCAAAATCTGTTTTATATAATTTTTATGCTGGTCAATAGCCTGCCCATACTGGTCGTTTAATTCTGTTTTCAGTCGCTGCCATTCTTCGGCGAATTTCGGATGCTGACTGGGCTCAAGTTTGATTGCCATACCGGTCTGCTGTGTCAGGTTATCTTCCATCATGCCCATCTGTTGCCGAAAATTATCCTCAAGCTGCCGGCGTAACTGCTCCTTATGCTCCAGATAACGATCAAGGATGTTTTTCATTTCACTAAAAATACTTATCAAATCAGGACTGGAGCTGCCGATTGTAATTAATCCCTGCATGGCCTTTTCCGCTACAGCCTGATTTTCTTTTTCCCTGGGCAGGACAATATTACGAAGCAGTGAAGTAACTATTCCCCGGAGCATTTCACCTTTACTCTTTCCAGCCGATTCAAGTTCCCGAAGAAAATCAATATCTTCATTACCCAGATAACGGGCGGCAAGTTTCATTCCTTTTTTGACGGCATCTTCACCAGAACCACTTTCAGTTGCTCCTTCACTCATTTTCGCGGCCCGTTCCAGAACCATTTCCATTGTACTTCTTATTTCCGCCACAACTATTTCTCCAGTTTATTTGGGGGGCAATCATCAGGGCGTCAAGCATCTTTATCAATATCGACAAAAAAACTTTTTTGCTAACAACCCACGGGATCTGTGAATAATCTTCGCCAACCACTGTATTTATAACTGCTCTGAGTCTGGGCTTACCTGCAGGGTGCGGGTAAGCGACCAGCGGGAGACTCCGGAAGATTTTCACGATTAGTTTGACGCAGCGTATTAGTTATATGTAAGCCGGACTAATCGTGGAGGCAAGCGAGCCGGCGAGCAGTTACCTTTTTTTGTACGATATACTATATCTAAATCGCTTTCAAGTCATCCCGACCAAAATTATCAACCAGCTGCAGGACGGAAAACAGGATATGGATGAAATAAAAAATCCGCCAAAATGAAACTATATACAGACCTCGTTAAATAATCGTAAAATTAATGCTGTTTTCTGGACATTCTGCTGTAAATTAGCCCGAATTCTCGTTCAAGATTCAAGGTTCAGAGTTTAGAGGATACCTGTTATCTCAAGGGGTTCGGCAACTGTGAACCCTGAACGTTGAACCTTTTAACCCAGACCAACCGTCCAATTTTGACCAAATTCCTTACTGGTAGCTGTAACCGTTCACCAGGGCACCAAATTTATGATAACCTTCAGTCCTGTAAGTGTTTACCAGTGCCTTAGATTCGTTCGTTTGGGACTTCGAAGCATA
>JANTGB010000302.1 GCA_024763115.1 Desulfobulbaceae bacterium
TTGATGCTTGCCAGGTGGAAGCCATTATTTGCAGATATGCCCTTGGAAAGTGTAATTAAGCAGCATCAGCAGGATTATTATCAGGCATCAGGCTCTGCTGACTCGGATGCAGATAGTACGGTTTTTATCACGTTCATGCTCAAAGCCATTCTGCAAACACTGGTAAACGCCCCTGTAAACGCCCCTGCAAACGCCCCTGTATATTTAAAAGGGTTGAAGACGCCGGATGCCATTATGGCACTTATTGCGGCAAATCCAAATATCACCCGTACCATGATGGCTGAACGGATTGGTAAAGACATTCGTACCATTGGGAGAGCCATTAAAAAGCTGCAAGAGGAAGGAAAATTACAAAGAGTTGGTTCTGACAAAGCTGGACATTGGGAGCTGTTATGAGCCGGCTAAACGAAGACTTCGATTTATTTTTGAGTGAGCCCCTTAAGTAAAACAGATACCTTAATTCATTACAATTTAATCTTCTTCGGAGAAATAATGCGATATTTTCTTTTTATTTTAATAGCCTGTTTATCTTTCAGCCGGCCATTGCCGGGCCGGGCCGCAGAGCTTACGCCCCGGCAGATTGCTGAAAAACTCCAGCAGACCTATGAGCAGACTTCGGCAATCTCTGCTGATTTCCGCCAGATCACAACGATCCCCATGAGTCGCCGCCACCGCAAGGGAGCCGGAACCATGGTAATTCAGAAGCCGGGATTTATGCGCTGGGATTATACGGCGCCGGACAGACAGGTTCTGACCAGTGACGGTAAGACAATTTCCATGTACTTTGCTGAGAACCGCCAGATGATTATCATGCCGGCCCAGGATTATCTGAAATCCGATATAACCTATGCCTTTTTTGCCGGAACCGGCAATATTATCCGTGATTTCGAGGTACTGCCTGCTGACCGGGCCGATATCGGCCCCCACTCCCTGGCCCTGAAACTTATTCCCAGAAAAAATCATCCCCAGGTTAGCTCCCTGACTGTAATAATCGACCGGGACAGTTTTTTGATTAAACGGCTGCTCATTCTTGATCATCTTGATTCTCTGACCGATATTGTGTTGACCAATCTCATTCTTAATCAGGCAAAACCGGTTGATTACTTTGTCTTTACCCCACCGCCTGATACGGAAATAATCAGGCAGTAATATGGCCTCGTCACTCAGCTCGTCCCCCAGGTTCCGGGTTGCCCTGGCAGCCATGCCCTGGCCCGCCTTTAATCGGCCTTCAGTGCAGCTGGGGGCCTTAAAGGCCTATCTTGAACAAAATTCTTCGATAAAAGTAGACACCTTTCATCCCTATCTGAAAATTGCCCGGTTGCTCGGCCCCAGGCTCTATCAGTGGATTTCTCTCGACATGTGGGTTTGCGAGGCCCTGTACAGCGCTATTCTGTTTCCGGAAAAAAGAGCGCAAGCTGAAAAAATTATCAGACAGAGCCTGAAAAAAGCCCCGAAAGATATTGACTTTGATTTTGTCGAAGTATGCAATATTCTGGAGGATGAGCTTAACCTCTGGTCCGGGCAATCCCATTGGCAGGAGTATGATCTGCTGGGTTTCTCTGTCTGTCTTAATCAGCTCCTGCCCTCGCTGGCCGCGCTTTGCGCCATAAAGGAAAATTATCCTGAACTGCCTGTGGTGATGGGCGGCTCCTCGTTTTTCAGGGAAAAAAGTCAATCGTTATTTTCTCTCTTTCCCCTTGATTATCTTGTCTGCGGCGAAGGGGAGCAGCCCCTGCTTAATCTTTGTCAGGAGCTGGCAGCCGACAGAAGACCGGCCAGAATCGCTGCCCAAAGGCAGCTTGCCGATTTAAGCAGCCTGCCCGTGCCGGATTATGATGATTATTTTAAGGAGATAAAAATTTTCGGGACAAACGGCTTTATTGCCGAACTTCCCCTGGAATTTTCAAGGGGCTGCTGGTGGGGCAAATGCGCCTTTTGTAATCTTAATCTCCAGTGGCAGGGTTTTCGGGCCAAGAGCGCGGAACAGATGCTGAGTGAAGTCACCAGACTGAGTGAAAAATACGGCTGTCTTGATCTGGCCTTTACCGACAATGTCCTGCCGGTCAGGGAAAGCCGGATTTTTTTCAGAAAAATGGCGGAACTTGACCGTGATATCCATTTTTTCGGGGAAATTCGGGCCACAACCAGGGGCCGGGAACTGGCCGGAGCCGGGCAGGGTGGTCTGACAGTGGTGCAGGCCGGGATTGAGGCCCTGTCAAACAGCCTGCTGCAAAGGCTGAACAAAGGCACCAGCGTAATTGAAAACCTGGCAGTCATGAAAGATGCCCTGGCCGCAGGTATTGTTCTGGACGGCAACCTTATCTGTGAATTTCCCGGCAGCACCAGAGAAGAGGTTGAAGAAACCCTGTTTAACCTCGACTTTGCCCTGCCCTTTCATCCCTTAAGCAGCGCCTCTTTTTTCCTGGGCCGGCAAAGTCCGGTTGATCTTGCGCCTGAGCAGTATGGTATTCTGGCCCGAACCCCGCATCCCGGGTATAAAAAACTGCTGCCCTCTTCCGTGCTTCACCATCTGCCCCTGTTGATTAAGGCCTATCGGGGCGACCGCCTTTTTCAGCGCCGTCTCTGGGCTCCGGTAAAAGCCAAGATCAAAAAATGGCGGAAATTTCACCGCCGGGACAGTGGTCATTCTTCAGCCTTGAAACTCACCTGGCGGGACGGGGGAACTTTTTTGCTTATCCGCCGGAAACTGCCGGGCCGGCCCCCTCTGTATCACCGGCTCCACGGAACTTCCAGAAAAATTTATCTGGCTTGTGACGAAATCAGCACTCTGGCTGAGCTGGAGAAAAATTTTTCCGGCTTCAGCCGGGAGAACCTGACCGCTTTTCTGGCCGATCTGGTTAAAAAAAGAATTATGTTTTGTCAGGATGATAAATATCTCTCCCTGGCTATCCGGGAGCAGGTTCAACCTCATTATTTTATTTGAGCTTCTTTTCTCACCGGTTAACAATATGTGGTAAGGAGTCCAGATAATATAGAGGAATATTACATAATTTGTCATCTCTGCGAAGATTCTGCAGTGATGTACGAAAAAGCTGCGGGGAGTTGTATTTTTTGTCAAAAAAATGAAGGCTTTTACTTTTGATATTAATTCCGGCCTTAGGGCTCACTCAAAAATAACTTCGCATTCTAAGACGCAATCTGAACATTTAGAGTAACTGCTCACAGGGTACCGCATATTTCCGCGATCAGTCCGGCTTACGTATGACTAATACGCTGCGCCGACCTGATCACGAAAATCTACGGCA